>DASVVI010000406.1:0-5692 GCA_036386635.1 Longimicrobium sp. | reverse complement strand
GTCGACGAGCGGGGGAGGGGGGCCCGCCCCGTCGGCCTCGCCCCTCACTCCTCCCGCAGCGCCTCCAGGGGTGTGTGGCGAAAGACCTCGCGGCTCGCCCACACGCCCACGCCGGCCGCCAGCGCCGTGACGGCCGCGGCGATGGCGAGGAGCGAGAGGACCGGGACAGAGTACTCCACCTCGAACAGCAGCCGCGCGAGCGCCCACCCGCCGCCCACCGCCAGCGCGATTCCCACCAGGCTCGCGAGCGCGCCGAGGACGGCGTACTCGGAGAAGAGGATGGTGGCGATCTGGCGGCGGGTGGCGCCGAGGGTGCGCAGCAGCACGCTCTCCCGAATGCGCTGGAGGCGGCTGGTGAGGACGGCGCCCAGCAGCACGATGAACCCCGTCGCGACGCTGAACCCCGCAAGGAACTGGATCACCGCCGCCACGCGTCCCAGCACCTCGTCCAGCGCCGCCTGCACCTCGGTGAGGTCGAGCACGGCGACGTTGGAGTAGCGGCGCACGACGTCGCGCTGGGCGCGCGAGCGAGCGGCCTCGTCGGGGGCGCGGGCGAGGAGGACCCACGTCTGCGGGGCGGCGCGCAGGACGCGCGTGGGGAAGACGGCGAAGAAGTTGGGCTCCAGCCGCTGCCAATCCACATCGCGGATGGAGGTGATGCGCGTGGGGATGCGCACCCCCTGCACGTCCCACACGAGCGTGTCGCCGAGCTCGATGGCCAGGTCCTCGACGATGGTCTTGTCGATGGACACCTCCGCTATCCCGCCTGGCGAGCCGCCCCCGCCCGGCGCCCAGAACTTCCCCTCCAGCAGCTTCTCGGACGGCATCAGCCGGTCGCGGTACGTGGAGCGGTACTCCCGCCGCAGCGCCCACCCCTCGGGGCGCCCGCGCTCCCCACGCTCCCCTTCCGAGGGGGGCGGCCGGTCCTCCTCGGACTCGCCGGGCGCGCCGGGGGCGAGCTGGGCCACCGTGGTCCCGTTGATCGAGTACAGTCGCATGGGCACGATGGGCGCCTGCTGCACCACGCGCGTGCCGCCGGCATCCAGGATCTGGCGAACGCCGGCCTGCTGATCCGCCTGCACGTCGAAGAGGATGAGGTTGCCGCGCGACCCCGCATCCACCCGCAGCGGGCGGAGAAGGTTGTGCTGCGTGAGGTAGAGCGTCGCCAGGAGGAAGACGCCGAAGCCGAGCGCCAGCACCACGACGCGCGTCTGGTTGCCGGGACGGTACAGGTTCGCGATCCCCTGGCGCACCGGGTAGCCCAGGCCCGTGACGCGCGCCGTCCGCGTGGCGCGGGTGGCGAGCCAGGCGGTGGCCCACAGCGCCACCAGCGCGCCCGCGATCCCACCCGCGAACGCGCCGCCGACACGCACGTCGCCCGCCTGCAGCATCACCAGCGCGACGACGCTCGCCGCCAGCAGGATCCACGCGGCCCACGTCCACGGATCGCGGCGGCGCGGAGCATCGTCCTCCGCCTCCACCCGCCTGCGGATCGCCTGGAGCGGCGAGATGCGGCGCGTGGCGAGCAGCGGGAGGAGCGCGAAGACGGATGCGACCCACACGCCGATCCCCACGCCCGTCGCGAGCGCCGCCGGATCGACCGCCGTCTGCACCGTCACCGGGAGGAGTCCGGCGAGGAGCTTCGGCAGGACCCACTGCACCGCTAGGCCGATGGCGGCGCCGATCGACGCGCCGGCCAGCCCCATGGCGGCGGCCTGCAGGAGGTAGATGGCGATCACCTGCCGCGCCGTCGCGCCCAGGCAGCGCAGCGTGGCGACCGTCTCGCGCTTCTGGGCCATGTACGCGCCCATCGAGCTCGCCACGCCGATGCCGCCCAGCAGGAGCGCAAAGGTCCCGACCAGCCCGAGGAAGTTCCCCAGCCGGCCCAGCGCCTCGTCCAGCGAGCGTTGCTGCTCCTGCGACGTCCGCGAGCGAACCCGCTCCGTGCGCAGCGCCGACCGGTGCCCCGCCACCAGCCGCTCCGCCGCGCCGGCAGCGGGAAGGTGCACGTACGCATCGTACTCCGCGCGGCTTCCGAAGCGCAGGAGCTTCGTCTCGGCCACGAATCGTGCGGGGATGTAGACGCGTGGCGCAAAAGCGGAGGTGATCCCCACGTCGCCCGGGATCTTGCGGATGATCCCCGCCAGCCGGAAGCGCGTCTCCCCCAGCGAGATCGAGTCGCCGATGCGCGCGTCGAGCGAGGAGAGGAGCGCCGGGTCCGCCACGACCTCGCGCCCGCGCGCGAGCCGCGCCCACGCGCCCGCCGGCTCGGTGACGATCTGCCCATAGAACGGATATCCCGCCTCCACCGCGCGCACCTGCGACAGCCGCGCCCCGCCCGTCCGCTCCAGCAGCGCTACCGACGCAAAGGAGACCACCTGCGCCACCGGAGTCCGTGCGCGGCGCAGCGAGTCGAGGAGCGCCGTCGTGCGCTTCCCGAAGGCCCGGTTGCTGGAGAACGCCACGTCGGCGCCCAGCAGCGACCGGCTCTCCTGCCGCACCCCGGCGGCCAGGTTCGCCGCGAAGCTCTGCGTCGCGACCAGCGCCGCGACACCCAGCGAGATCGACGAGAGGAAGAGCAGGAGCCGCCGCCTGGCGAAGCGGCTCTCCCGCCACGCCAGCATGGCCAGCGGCGAGATGCGGCTCACGCGGCGCTCCGCTCGTCGCCGACGACGGCGCCGTCCTCCAGGCGGATGACGCGGCCCGCGCGCGTGGCGAGGTCCGGGTCGTGCGTGACGAGCACCAGCGTCGTCCCCTGCTCGCGGTTCAGCTCGAAGAGGAGGTCGATGATGCGGGTGCCGGTCGTGCGGTCCAGGTTCCCTGTGGGCTCGTCGGCAAAGAGCACGGTGGGGGCGTGGATGAAGGCGCGCGCGATGGCCACCCGCTGCTGCTCGCCGCCGGAGAGCTGGGCAGGGTAGTGGTGGCCGCGGTCGCCCAGCCCCACGCGCGCCAGCAGCTCCTGTGCGCGGGCGGGGTCCGGCGTGCCGCGCAGCTCCAGGGGGACCTCTACGTTCTCCCGCGCGGTAAGAGTGGGGATCAGCTGGAACGCCTGGAAGACGAAGCCGATCCGCTCCCTCCGCAGCCGGGCGCGGCCGTCCTCGGAGAGGGTGCCCAGGTCTGTCCCCTCCAGCTCCACGGAGCCGCGGGAGGGGCTGTCGAGCCCGGCCAGCAGTCCAAGGAGCGTCGTCTTTCCGCTCCCGGAGTGCCCCACGATGGCGACTGTTTCGCCCGTATCCACGCGGAAGTTCACATTGCGGAGCACGGCGAGCTGCTGCCCGCCGCTCCGATAGCTCTTTTCAAGATCACGAACGATGAGCATTCCTCAATCCCGCCTTTTCCGTGCGCTGCCGGTGCTTCTGGTGGCGCTGAACTTCGGGTGCACGGGAGCGGAAAGCAAACCGGCGACGGACTCGTCGTCCGCCGCCGAAGCCGCGCAGGACCCGTCCGCGCGTAAGACGGTGCTCTTCCTGGGAACCTCGCTCACGGCCGCGCAGGGGCTGGACCCGGAGCAGGGCTTCCCCGCCCACATCCAGGAGAAGATCGACTCCGCGGGCCTCCCGTACGAGGTGGTGAACGCCGGCCAGAGCGGCGAGACCTCGGCGGGGGCGCGGAGCCGCATCCGCTGGATCCTGGAGCAGCCGTTCGACGTGCTGGTGCTGGAGACGGGCGCCAACGACATGCTGCGCGGCTCGGACGTGGACTCGCTGGCCGCCAACCTCCAGGCCGTCATCGACACGGTCCGCTCCCGCCGCGCGGACGCCGCCATCGTCCTCGTGGGGATGCGTGCTACACCCAACCTGGGCCCCGGGTACGTGCGCCGCTTCGACGCGCTGTACCCCGAGGTCGCGCGCCGCAACCGCCTCCCGCTGATCCCCTTCCTCCTGGAGGGCGTGGCCGGGGAGTCCGAGCTCAACCTCGAAGACGGCGTGCACCCCAACCCCCGCGGCCACGAGCTCATCGCCGCGACCGCCTGGAAGACGCTCGAGCCCGTCCTGCGCGAGCGAGCGCAGGCACCGGCGCGCTGACAGTCATTCTATTTGCCTCACGCGGAGGCGCGGAGACGCGGAGAGAGAACAGAGGAAAAGACTCACACAGAGGTCACAGAGGGAACTGCAAGCCACAGAGAACCCCTTTTGCTGTTCTTCCTCTGTGTCTCCGTGTCTCTGTGTGAGCCCTGCTGTTTAAGGAACTAGATCATGGAACAAAAGATCGACACGGTAGCAATGACACGCCGCATCCGCGATGCGAATTACGAGCGGCTCAAAGGCGCCAGCGAGGAGGAACGAATCCGCTTCTACCAGGATGGAGCGCGGCGGCTTCATGAGCAGATCGCGCGCGGGGTCTCGGCTGAGGACGAACGCGCCGCGCCAGCGTAAAGGTTACCCGATGCGTGGTCGCCGGGCGGGATCGGCGGTATCTTGAGTGCCCCGCCGCGCCAGGCGGGCTCGTCCACGTACCGCGACCGCCGATGACCCGATCCATCCACGCCATCGCCAGCCCGGCCCTGGGAGGGGCGGAGCGCTTCTTCGCCCGCCTGGTGAGCGCCCTGCACGAGAGCGGCTACCCCTCGATGGCCGTGCTGCGCCGCGGGAGCCTGCTCGACGGGACCATCGACCCAGCGGTGCCGCGCGTGCTCACCGGGATGGCGAACTCGCTCGACGTGCGCACGATGTGGACGATCCGCCGCCTCGTTGCCCGCCACCGCCCCGAGGTTGTGCAGACGTACCTGGGGCGCGCGACACGGCTCACGCGGGTGCCGCGAAGCAGCGAGACGATCCACCTGGCGCGGCTGGGCGGCTACTACCGTCCCCGCAGCTACCGCCACGCCGACGCATGGGTGGGGAACACCCGCGGCATCTGCGATTACCTGGTGCAGCAGGGCTTCCCCGCCGAGCGCGTCTTCCACATCAGCAACTTCGCCGAAGCGCCGGAGCCGTCCACCGACGCCGGCCCCGCGCGCGAAGCCCGCGCGCGCCTCGGCATTCCCGACGATGCGCTGATGCTCTTCGCCCTGGGCCGCTTCCGCCCGAGCAAGGGCTTCGTGGACCTCCTCGACGCCTTCGCCCTCCTCCCGCGCGAGGTCGGCGGCCGACAGTTGCGCCTGGTGATCGCGGGCGAGGGCGAGCTGCGCGACGAGCTCCTCGCGCAGGCGCAGCGCCTGGGCATCGCGGAGCGCGTGAGCTGGACCGGGTGGCTCCCCGAGCCGGCGCCGTACTACGCGGCGGCGGACCTCTTCATCTGCCCCTCGCGCATCGAGCACCTGGGCAACGTGATCCTGGAGGCGTGGGGCCGAAACGTCCCCGTGCTCTCCACGCGCACCCGCGGCGCCGAGGAGCTGATGGTGGATGGCGAAACGGGCCTCCTCGTCGCCGCCTCCGACGCGCAGGCGATGCGCGACGGCATCCTGCGCGCGCTGGAGTCGGGCCTGCCAGAGCTGCGCCGCCTGGCCGACGCCGGCCTGCACACAGTCCGCACGCGCCACAGCAAGGAAGCCATCGTCGCCGCCTATCGCGAGCTCTATGCGCACCTGGTAAGCATCGGACGGCGGCGCTGAGCCGGCGACCGCGTCCCCCGAACCGCTGAACACGCACCTCGTGGACTTCACCGCTCCTGTTAGCGCGCTCGCACTGGCGGGCGCCACCCCGGAGTTCTTTACGCAGATCGCCTCGCTGCTGGTGGCGGGCGCGCTGAT
>DASVVI010000405.1:0-11020 GCA_036386635.1 Longimicrobium sp. | reverse complement strand
GCAAACCTGCGAAGGCAGGTTTCCCGCGGTTGTTGCAGCGGTTTCAACCGCCGGTGCCACACTTCCCGCCTTGTGTTCACACTGTACACTTCTTCAAACTGACGTTTTCGCGCCGTTCGGCCCATCCGTTCGCGTCTACGGTGCAACGTTATGTGCCGGTTGTTGACGGAAACGAGCGCGCGTACCATCTTGTTTTCCCCGGCGCATTCCCCCGCGCCGAATCCCCGCCCGACGCCTCCCCGCCGGACCCCTCCCCTCGCTTTTCGAAGGCCGGTCTCCTCCGATGTCCGAGTTGAAGTCCCTCGTAGACAAGCTGAACCCCCTCTGCCGCTCCGCACTGGAGCGCGCGGCGGAGCTGTGCGTCCAGCAGACGAACTTCAACGTCGAGGTGGAGCACCTCTTCGCCGCCATCCTGGGCCTCCCCGACTCGGACGTGCACCGGGCGCTGGGGGAGCACGGCGTGGATCCGGCGGCGGTGCTGGCGGAGCTGAACGCGGCGGTGGAGCGGCTGCGGCGCGGGAACGCGCGCACCCCGGCTCTCGCGCCGCAGGTGCCGCACCTGCTGGAGCGCGCCTGGCTCACCGCCTCACTCACCCTGGGCGAGCCGCTTACGCGCTCCGGGGCGCTCCTCTGCGCCCTCCTCGATGACGACGGTCTCCGCGGTGTCGCACTCGAATCGGTCCCCTCACTCGCGGCGATCCCGCGGGAGGGGCTGGCGGCGGGAATCGCGGGGGTGCTGCGCGGCGGGCCGGAGTCGAACGGAGCCGCGCCCGCGGGCGCCACGCGCACTGGACCGGACCCCGCCACCCCCGCCCTCGACCGCTTCACCGTGGACCTGACGGCGGACGCGCGCGCGGGGCGCATCGACCCCATCCGCGGGCGCGATGCGGAGATCCGCCAGGTGATCGACGTCCTGCTGCGGCGCCGGCAGAACAACCCCATCCTCACCGGCGAGGCGGGGGTGGGGAAGACGGCCGTGGTGGAGGGCTTCGCGCTGCGCATCGCCGAGGGCGCCGTGCCGCCCGCGCTGCGCAACGCGGCCGTGCGCTCGCTCGACCTGGGGCTGCTGCAGGCCGGCGCGGGGGTCAAGGGCGAGTTCGAGCACCGAGTGAAGACAGTGCTGGACGAGGTCAAGGCGTCGCCGCAGCCCATCGTCCTCTTCATCGACGAGGCGCACACCCTGATCGGCGCGGGCGGGGCGGAGGGGCAGGGCGATGCGGCAAACCTCCTGAAGCCCGCCCTGGCGCGCGGCGAGCTGCGGACGATCGCGGCCACCACCTGGGGCGAGTACAAGCGCTACGTCGAAAAGGATCCGGCGCTGGCCAGACGCTTCCAAGTGGTCAAAGTGGACGAGCCGGACCTGGACACCGCGGCGGAGATGCTGCGCGGAATCGCGCCGGGGCTGGAGCGGCACCACGGCGTGCGCATCATGGACGAAGCCATCCGCGACGCCGTCAACCTGTCGCACCGCTACATGCCGGGGCGGCGGCTGCCGGACAAGGCGATCTCCGTGCTGGACACGGCGTGCGCCCGCGTCGCCATCGGGCAGAACGGGACGCCGCCCGCGCTGGAAGCCGCCGAGCGGCGCATCAGCCGCCTGCAGCTGGAGCTGGGCGTGCTGCGGCGCGAGACGGCTGGCGGCGCGGACCACGCGGAGCGCGAGGCGGAGCTGGAGGAGGCGCTGGAGCGGGCCGACGACGAGCGCCGCGAGCTGGACGAGCGCTGGCGCGCCGAGGGCGACAAGGTTCGCGAGGCCGTCGAGCTGCGCGCCCGCGCCGAGTCCGGCGACGACGTCCCCGCCGCCGAGCGGGCCCGCGCGCGGCTGGAGCTGCGCGCGCTGGAGGCGGACCTGGAGGCGATGCAGGGCACCGAACCGCTCGTTCCCGCCTGCGTCACGGGGCGGGTGGCGGCGTCGGTGATCAGCGGGTGGACGGGGATCCCGGTGGGGAAGATCGTCAAGGACGAGATCCGCGCCATCCTCAACCTGCGCGGCACGCTTGCGGACCGCGTGGTGGGGCAGCCGCAGGCGCTGGAGGCCATCACGCGCCGCATCCGCACCTACCGCGCGTCGCTGGACGATCCGGGCAAGCCGGTCGGCACCTTTCTGCTCGTGGGGCCCAGCGGGGTGGGGAAGACGGAGACGGCGCTGGCGGTGGCGGACTCGCTGTACGGCGAGCGCAACCTGGTGGTCGTCAACATGAGCGAGTACCAGGAGGCGCACTCCGTCAGCGGCCTCAAGGGGTCGCCGCCGGGCTACGTGGGCTACGGCACCGGCGGAGTGCTCACCGAGGCCGTGCGCCGCCGCCCCTACTCCGTCGTGCTGCTGGACGAGGTGGAAAAGGCGCATCCCGACGTGATGGAGCTCTTCTACCAGGTCTTCGACAAGGGGACGCTGGAGGACGGCGAGGGCACGCCGGTCGACTTCCGCAACACCATCATCTTCCTCACCTCCAACGTCGGCTCCGAGGCGGTGTCCGAGGCGTGCGCCCGCGAGGAGCGGCCGGACGCGGACGAGCTCGCCGAGCTGCTGCGCCCGCACCTGCTGCGCCGCTTCCGCCCGGCATTCCTGGGCCGCCTCACCGTCGTCCCCTTCTTTCCGCTGGGCGACGCGGAGATCCGCGAAGTGGCGGAGCTGAAGCTGGCCGAGGTGCAGCGCCGCTTCTGGGAAGCGCACCGAGCCGAGCTGACCTACGACGAAGAGGTGGTGGCCGCCATCGCCGGGCGCTGCACCGAGGTGGACAGCGGGGCGCGCAACGTGGACCACATCCTCACGCAGTCCGTGCTTCCCGAGCTGAGCGTGGTGGTGCTGGAGCGGATGGCGGAGGGCGCCTCCGTAGAGGCCGTGCACCTGTCGCTGGACGACGCGGGGCGCTTCGTCTTCCGCCCCCTCACCGCCCCCGTGCCGGCGTAGGACGCGATGCCGCTCACGCAGAACGGGCTGCAGCTCAAGGTCAGCACGCCGCTGGGGGCGGACAAGCTGGTGCCGCTCGCCATCCATGGTGAGGAGCGCATCTCAGGCCTCTTCCGCTACACGCTGGAGATGGTGAGCGACGACGCGGAGCTCTCCTTCGACAGCGTGGTGGGCGAGGGGGCGACGGTGACGATCGCGCTGGCGGGCGGGGGAACGCGCATCATCCACGGCATCGTCGCGCGCTTCACGCAGGCGGGCACCAGCTCGCGCGGCACCGTCTACCACGCGGAGCTCGTCCCCAAGCTGTGGCTGGCGACGCTGGCGGCGGACTGCCGCATCTACCAGAACCAGACGGTGCCGGACATCATCGGGGCGCTGCTGGACGAGCTGACGGTGACCGACCGGCGCAACGCTCTCACCGCCACCTACACGGCGCGCGAGTACTGCGTGCAGTATCGCGAGACGGCGTTCCAGTTCGTGACGCGGCTGATGGAGGAGGAGGGGATCTTCTACTTCTTCGAGCACGCGGACGGGGTGCACACGCTGGTGCTGGCCGACGACGCGGACGCCCACGCCGCCACCCCCGGCCTGGACACCGCCCGCTACAGCCAGACCGCCACCACCGCCGAGCTGGAAGACGTGGTGACGCAGTGCACGTGGGAGCGGCAGGTGACCACGGGGAAGTACACGCTGGACGACTTCTCCTTTCTCACCCCCTCCACCAACCTGGCCGTCACGGTGGAGGGTGCCACGGGCACGATGGAGCTCTTCGACTATCCCGGCGGCTTCGCGGCCACGGACGTGGGGGAGCGCGTGGCGAAGCTGCGGCTGGAGAGCTTCGAGGCGGCCGCCAAGCGCCTCAACGGCGAAAGCAGCTGCCGCGCGATGACGGCCGGGTTCGCCTTCACCCTCGCGGGCCACGGACGCGCGGAGCTGAACGCGGAGTACGTCGTCCTTTCGGTGGCCATGCACGCCACGCAAAAGGAGTACGGCAACCGCTTCGAGGCATTCCCCAAGACGGTCCCTTTCCGCGCCCCGCTCGCCGCACGCAAGCCCTCCATCCCCGGCACGCAGACGGCGCTGGTGGTGGGGAAGAGCGGCGAGGAGATCTGGACCGACAAATACGGCCGCGTAAAGGTGCAGTTCCACTGGGACCGCAAAGGAAAGAGCGACGAGAACTCGTCGTGCTGGGTGCGCGTGGCGCAGGGGTGGGCGGGGCAGGGGTGGGGGAGCGTCTTCATCCCCCGCATCGGGCAGGAGGTGGTGGTGTCGTTCCTCGATGGAGATCCGGACCGGCCGCTGATCACCGGCTCCGTCTACAACGCCGAGCAGACCGTCCCCTACACGCTGCCGGACGACGGCACCAAGAGCACGGTCAAGAGCAGGTCGTCCAAGGCGGGGACCGCGTACAACGAGCTTCGCTTCCAGGACCTCAAGGACTCGGAGGAGATCTTCGTCCACGCGGGCAAGGACATGAAGGTCGAGGTGGTGAACGACCGCACCATCGACGTGCAGCACGACGAGACGCACACGGTCAAGAACGCCCGCACCCTCACCGTCTCCGAGGGCGACCAGGCGCTCACCGTCACCAAGGGGAAGCGCACGGTCACCGTCTCCGAGGGGGACGAGGCGCTGACGGTGAGCAAGGGGAAGCGCACCGTCGACGTCACAAAGGGCGACGAGACGCACACGGTGGGCGGCAAGCGCTCCGTGACCGTGACCGGCGACGAGACGCACGACAACAGCGCGAAGTTCACCCAGTCGTGCACGGGCGACTACACGCTGAACGTCACGGGGAACCTGGTGATCAAGGCGACGGGCTCCGTCACCATCGAGTCGCAGCAGGGGCTGAAGCTCAAGGCGGCGATGTCGCTGGCCGCGGAGGGGCTGGACGCCACCATCAAGGCGAGCACGGGGCTCACGCTCAAGGGCCTCAACGTGGACCTGGCCGCCGACGCCGCCCTCACCGCCAAGTCCAACGCATCCACGTCGGTGGAGAGCAGTGGGATCACGGCGGTGAAGGGAAGCCTCCTCAAGCTGAATTGAGCGAGATCCGCGAGGTCGTGCTGCGCCACGACGACGGCGCCGTGCGCGAGGTGGTGCACCTGCGCGGCGACGTGCTGGAAGGCGAAAGCTCCACCTACGCCGCCGACGGCACCCCGGTCCTCCGCGCCACCTACGCCGCGGGCAAGCTGCACGGCGAGATGGTGCTCTTTGATGAAGACGGCGAGGTCGCCCAGCGCATCCCCTTCTCGGCCGGCGCGATGCACGGCGAGGCGGTGGCGTACGACGAGGGGTTCCCGCGCTGGACGACGGCGTACCGGGAAGGGCTCAAGGAGGGCGATGCCTTCACCCGCCGCCCTGACGGCACCCTGGAGAGCCGCCTCCCCTACGTGGCCGACGAGCTGGAGGGCGCCGCCGAGTTCTACGACGACCAGGGGCGGCTGATCCGCCGCGCGGAGTTCGTGGGCGGCGTGCAGGAGGGGGAGACGATCGACTACTACCCGAGCGGCGCCGTCCGCGTGCGCGCCACCTACGTGGCCGGCGAGCTGGAGGGCGAGGTCCTCTCCTACTTCGACCGCGGCGACGTGCAGCGGCGCGAGTGGTTCGCGGCGGGGAAGCCGGCGGGTGAGCCGGTGGAGTACGACGAGGACGGAAAGGTGATCGACCGAAAGAAGAAGCCGCCGCTGTGGAAGCGGATTCTCCTGCGCCGTTAAACCGGAGATCGCGATGGGCCAGCTCGTGTGCATGGGGGCGATGATGCAGTGCAGCTTCGGGGCGGCGCCCTCGTCGCTGGTGGTGCTCCCCACCAACCGTACGCTCGCCGGGGGACCTCCCGCGGCCACCATCATGGACCACGCGCCCATCCTGAACGTCCCCCCCTTCGCCATGTGCAACTCCCCCGCGAACCCCATGGTGGCCGCGGCGACGGCGGCCGCGCTTGGAGTGCTGACGCCGATGCCCTGCATCCCCGCGACGGCTGCGCCGTGGATCGTGGGGGCGCCCACCGTGCTGATCGGCAGCATGCCGGCGCTCAACAGCACTTCGAAGCTGATGTGCAACTGGGGCGGCGTGATCCAGATCACGGTGCCGGGCCAGTTCACCACGCAGGTGCCCTGAGATGGCGGCGCGCGCGCGGGAGATCCGCCTGGTGCTGACCCGCCGCGAGGTGGCCGGCGTCTTCGCCGGGGCCACGGTGGTGGGAATCCTCCTCTTCCTGGCCGGGATGGGGGCGGGAGCGAGCGCGGGGTGCGAGTCCCCCGCCGCCCGCGAGCAGGCGCTCGCCGTGGAGGCGCGTTGAGGGCCGCCCGCATCCTGGCCGCCGCCGCCCTCGCCGCCTCCCTGCTCGCGGGATCGGGGTGCCGCGCCTCGCTGAAGACGCGCACCGTGTCCATCCGGGCCGACTCCATGGCCAATTCGGACACGCCGATCGCGGTGGACCTGGTGGTAATTTACGACAAGGCGCTGGCCGCGCAGGCGGCGGAGCTGACCGCGCGGCAGTGGTTCACGCGCAAGCCGCAGATCGCGCGCGACCACCCCCGCGGCTTCCGCAGCGTCTCGTGGGAGCTGGTGCCGGGGCAGCGCGTCCCGGTCCACCGCTTCCCCTTCCGGCGCAGGGGTGCGCGCGCGGCCTTCGTCTTCGCGGACTACCTGGCCCCCGGCGACCACCGCGTCCGCATCGACCCGCTGCGCACCGCCGACGTCGTCCTCGGCGCAGAAGAAGTCACCGTCGCTCGCTAAACAGCATTTCACACAGAGCCACAGAGAAAACCGACAAGGACAGAAGAAGAAGGACGTGGAATTCCCGTCTTCCCCCCTTGCTGTCCCCCTCCGTGTCTCTGTGTGAGGCCGCAGTTTTCTTTTCCGGAGCACCACGCTTTGTACGATCCGACGAATTCGCTGCACGACATCCCCGAGGCGGTGCTGTGGGAGGAGGGGATGCTCCTGTCGCCGCAGCACTTCCAGCAGGGAGCGCAGCGCCAGGAGGAGCTCCTCCATTACCACATCGGCCTCGAGCTGCCCTACCACTGGGGCAAGGTGCGGCTGGTGTGGGACGAGAGCCAGCTCGCCCGCGGCCTGCTGCGCGTGCGCACGCTGGAGGCGGTGATGCCGGACGGCATGGCCGTGCGCCACTACCGCGAGGAGACGCTGGAGGTGGACCTGAGCGCCCACGCGGAGAAGGCCCGCGTCGCCCCGGTGCGTGTGTGGCTGACGGTGCCCGCGCGCCGCGGCGTGGGCGAGCCGTGGCCGGGGAGCCTGCACCGCACCGTCCCCACCGAGGGCGACCGCGCCGTCGACGACCACACGGGCGAAGAGATCATGATCCGCCGCGCCCGGCCCGTGCTGCGGCTGGAGGCGGGGCCGCGGCCGGGGAACGGCTACGTCTCCCTGCCGCTGGCGGAGGTGCAGGTGTCCGAGGAAGCGTTCAAGATGACGGGCTACGTGCCGCCCCTCCTGCGCTGCTCCGCGGACACGCTCCCGTACCAGTGGTGCGCTTCGCTCGCGCAGAAGACGCGCAACCGCGCCACCGAGCTCGCCCAGCGCGGCGTCGCGTCCGAGGCCGTGCACCGCTCCGTGCGGGCGATGGCGGGCGCGCTGCCCCCGTTCGAGGCGCTGATAGAGACCAAGCGCGCGCACCCCTTCACGCTCTACCACGCCCTCTGCGCCTTCGCGGGGTGGCTGGCGGGCGCCGTCCCCGGCACCGTGCCGCCGGTCTTCCCCGCGTACGACCACGAGAACCTGGACAAGACGTTCGGCGCAGTGGGCCGCTTCGCCACGGGGCTCCTCAACGGCATGGCCGAGACGCGGCACACGCAGCGCTTCGTGCTCCACGCGGGCGGCTTCCGGCTCGCGGCGCTCAATCCGGAGTGGATCCGCCCGGAGGGGCTGGTGGTGGGGCTGCTGGCCACGGAGGGAGCTTCCGAGGACGCCGCCGTCGCCTGGATGAGCGGCGCCATCATCGGCTCCGAGGAGCAGCTGGAGAGGCTGCGCGCGAATCGCAGCACCGGCGCGCCGCGTGCCCGCGTCACGGACTCCGCGCGGCTCAAGATGGCGCCAGGGAAGCGCGAGGTGCTCTTCATCGTGACGCCCGACCGCGACTACGTGGCCGCGGGGCAGCCGCTGGTGATCGTGAACCCCAGGGACCCGTCGGGCGAGCAGCGCCCCGCCGCGGCCGTCCTCTACACGGTGTGAGCGCGTGATGGCGACCGCGGAACGAGACCGCCTCTACCTTCCCGGCCCGGACGGGCGCCCCGGCACCCTCGCCGGGATGCCGGAGGAGCACGACGATCCCTTCCAGCCGGAGGAAGAGGAGCGGGACGATCCGTTCCTGGTGATCGCGTTCCGCCAGTTCTACACGGACGTGCTGCGGCGCAAGCACGAGGTGGAGGCCAACCCCCGCGCGCACGCCGGGGAAGCCTCGGCGCAGGACGCCGCCCTGCGCGCCGTGCGCGTGCGCGACCTGCTGCTGGGCAAGCTGCGCCGCCAGGAGGTGGAGGCCGGGCGCCGCGGCGGCGACTGGGGCGCGGAATCGTACCGCGACGCGCAGTACGCCATGGCGACGCTGGCCGACGAGGTCTTCCTGGGCCTCGACTGGGACGGGCGCCAGGCCTGGAACGACCACCTGCTGGAGGCGAGCCTCTTCGGCACGTACGTGGGCGGCGAGCGGCTGTTCACCATGATCGACGAGCTGCTGGCGCGGCCGGACCCGCTGCGCCGCCCGCTGGGCGCCGTGTACCTGATGGTGCTCTCCCTCCGCTTCCAGGGCCGCTTCCGCGACCGGGTGGACGCGGGGGAGAGGATCGAGAGCTTCCGCAGGCGCCTCTTCGCCTTCGTGTACCCGGACGCGCGCTCGGCCCTGCGCAGCGACCGCCCCGTGTTCGCCAACGCGTACCACCACACGGCCCGGGACGCCGCGCCCGGGCGCCTGCCGCCCACGCGGCGCTGGCTGGCGGCGCTGGCGGCGGCGGTGATGCTGTACCTGGCGATCTCGCACGTCTTCTGGCGCGGCGCGGCGCGCGGCGTGGAGGAGAGCAGCGCGGCGGTGGAGCGGCTCAACCACGGCGTCGCCCGCGGGAGGAGGTGACGATGGCTGGATTCGCCGCGTGGCTGTACTCGGTGAGCGGGTGGCTCCTGGCCGGCGCCTTTCTGGTGGCGCTGGGGGTGGCGGGCTACCTGTACCTGGCGCTCCGCCGCGCCGGCGCCGCCGAGCGCGCCGCCCAGACGGACGCGGCCACCCCCGGCGCGGGTCCCGCCGCCGCCCCCGCGGAGCTGGCCCGCTCCTTCGTGGCGGCCATCCGCACGCTGCGCGGCTACGTGCCCGACCGCGACTTCCGCTACCGCATCCCGTGGATCCTCTGGCTGGGCGAGCCGGACTCCGGCAAGACGACCGCCCTCGCCGCGTCCGGCCTGGACCGGCCCTTCCCCGCGGCCACCGAAGACCCGCTCTCCACCAAGGCCGGGTGCCGCTGGAACTTCTTCGACCAGGGCGTGGCGCTGGACGTGGCGGGGAGCTACTTCGCCCCCGCCAGCGGGCGGCCCGCCGACGACGCCGGGTGGCGCACCCTCCTGCGCCTGCTGAGCCGCCACCGCGGCGCCCGGCCGCTGGACGGCGTCGTGCTCGCCATTCCGGCCTCCATGCTGATCGGGCAGGGCGCGCGGCAGCGGGTGGCGGCGCGGGGCGAGGCGGCGTTCGCGCGGCTGCGCGAGGCGCAGCGGGTGCTGGGGCTCAAGTTCCCGGTCTACGTGCTCGTCACCCGCTGCGACGACATCCCGGGGTGGAACGCGCTGGCGGACGCCCTTCCGGCGCGGGTGCGCGACCAGATCTTCGGATGGTCGTCGCCCCACACGGCGGACGCGGCGTTCGCGCCGTCGTGGCTGGACGACGCGTACGACGAGCTGGGGACGCAGCTCTACCGCGTGCAGGCCGAGGTGCTGGCCGAGAGCAGGGACCCGGACGACATCTTCCGCTTCCCCGAGGAGCTGCGCGCCACCCTTCCGCACCTCAAGGTCTACCTCAACGAGCTCTTCAAGGAGAGCGTCTACCACGAGACGTTCTCCCTGCGCGGCGTCTACTTCACCGGCATGGCGGACCCGCCGGCCCCCGCCCGCCCCGACGACACCGCGGACCCGGAGGAGCGGCTCCCCGACGGCCCGCGGCCCATCTTCCTGCGCCACCTGCTGGAAAAGAAGGTGTTCGCGGAGCGCGGCCTGGTGCGCCCCATCTTCGGCGCGCGCATGGCGCGGGACCGCGCGGTGGTGATCTCGCAGGCGGCGATCGTGGCGATGCTGCTGATCGGGCTGCCGGGGCTGGCGTGGGGGTACATCCACGTCAACCGCGAGGGCGCGCGGCTGGCCGGCGAGCTCAATGCGGTCGCCGCCGACCTGGACCCGCTCACCCGGCACCGCGAGGTGGAGGTCCGCGGGCTGCTGGACAAGATGGCCGGCGTGCAGCCGCGCCGGTTCTGGTCCGTCTTCATGCCCACCTCGTGGGTGTCCCCCGTGCGGCGGCGGGTGAGCAACACGCTGGGCGAGACGATCGGCGAAGTGATCCTGCCCGTGATGGCGGACTCGCTCCGCGCGCGCGCCGACTACCTCCTTCCCCGCGACGACCGCTTCGCCTCGTACACGCCGGGGCGCGGGAGCAGTACCCGCGTCGTGAGCGCGGCGGTGGACAGCGGCACGGCGGGGCTCACGTGGTACGTCGGCGAGCTGCGCGACCTGGGGCTCCACATGCGGCGCTACCGCCGCATCGCGCGGACGGACGACAACAACGTGGACGATCTGCGCGAGCTGGTGAAGTACGTCTTCAACGAGCCGGCCCGCTTCACCAACCACGCGGAGGGCAACCGCTTCTTCAAGCGCGCGCTGGGTAGCGCGCGCGCGGAGCCGCTGGACATCGGGAACCGCACCGACATCGGGCTGAGGCTGGCGGACGAGGTGGTGCGCGGCGTGTACGACGTGCTGCTTGAGCGCGTGCGCCTGCTGGCGCGGCTGGTGGAGGACGCTGGACTGGACGGCGCGGCCCCCGACCTGGACGCCCTGCGCCAGCTCAACGACGAGATGGCGAAGGTGCGCGATTATGTTCCCGAACAGGACGCGTACTGGCTG
>DASVVI010000404.1:0-1619 GCA_036386635.1 Longimicrobium sp. | reverse complement strand
CACCTGCGGCATCGTCGCCTGCGCCCGCACCGGCTTCGGCGCGGAGGCCCACGGCCACGTCCTCGCCGATCACTCGGTCACCGCCACCAGCCCCGAAGGCTGGGCCCGAACGGTGGCGCAGGCGGCGCGCACCTGGAGCGCTCTCCACCCCCACCTGCCGCGCGGGGTCGAGGTGGTGGCGGAGGCGAACCAGGGCGGCAAGATGGTGACGAGCGTCCTCCACACCGCCGACGCCGCGCTCAAGGTCAAGCTGGTCGACGCCGTCGCCGGCAAGAGCGACCGCGCCGCGCCGGTGGCGATGCTGTTCGAAGCCGGCCGCGTGACCCTCCACGGCCGCTTCCCGGAACTGGAAGCGGAGCTGATGGGGCTGATCGCGGGCGGGGGCTATGATGCAGCGTCGTCCGGCGGACGAGGCGGAGCGGGGAGGAGCCCGGACCGCGCGGATGCGATGGTGTGGGGGCTGACGGAGCTTATGTTGCAGCCCGACCGGGCCATGCCCAGCGTGCGCGCGCTTTAGAACCCTCTCCCCGGCGGGGAGAAAGCAGGGTGAGGGGGAGCGAGCGTCCAGCGAGCGTCGAGCGGCGGAAACGAGTCGCAGACGGCCCCACCTCACCCACCCAGCCGCCGCACATCCTCCGCCAGCACCACGAACGCCGCATCGCCGAAGCGCAGTTCCCAAGCCTGCTCCGCCCTGATCAACCCGATCTTCACCCCCACCGCGCCGAGATCGGGCGCCGGCGCCTTGAGCAGCCGGCCGAGCGCCGCATTCTGCCGCCCGAGCGCGCGGTCGTAGGCGTCCTGGTCCAACGTGTGGGCAAGCGCCGCGATCTCCGCCTGGGCGCGGGTGAGGCGGGCGAGCGCCTTCTCCCAGGTATTCGCCACATCAGCGTCATCCCGGCGAAGGCCGGGACCCATGAACACGGTCGTTTCAAGTACAGGCGCCACGCACGCCCCGGCTAGCACCGCGCGGCGCGACAGCTTATGCTGGGCACGAGCCATCAGGCGCCTCCCCAAAGAGCGTTTGCAGGTTCGTGCGCCGAAGAGCGCCCCTAGTTCCTCCCCATCGCCAGATGGGGAGGGGAACCACCCAGGTTAAAGGGTGGTGGAGGGGTATCCTCCTCGGCAAGGTTCTTGTTGCACAAATACCAGGGGCAGGTCAATAGCCGAAAAATCAAAAAGACCGCCCGGGCGTCCCCGCACCGGCATCACGCCGCTGACGGGCGTTCGCATCCCGGACGCGTTAAATGCGAAGCTCGACGCCTGGATCGAGGCGCAGCCGGAGCCGAAGCCGTCTCGGAGCGAGGCAATCAGGCGGTTGCTGGAGAGGGCGTTGGAAGGAGGTTAGCGTATTGTGCTCAAGGGCTCCGGAAGTCTCTCCGTGCCCACGGATTGGTGCGCTCTCTTGAGGATCGTTGCAACGCTGTGGTAACGTGGGAATCTCACAACGGTAGCAAGATCGGGACACGCGGTAAATGGCGTACAGGAACGGGACATACATTGCCTTTCATGCTGAGGGTAAGACAGATCCCACTGCATCAGACATAAAGTATTACAGGATGATCAAGGCATGGCATGAGAACGACGATGTTGAATTCAAATTTGTGAATAGCCACGATAAG
>DASVVI010000403.1:0-8826 GCA_036386635.1 Longimicrobium sp. | reverse complement strand
CGGGTGACGGTACTGGTGCAAATCTTCTCGGCGAACGCACTGATCGGCGTGGCGAAAGACGCTGCGAGCGCGAGAACGCAGGCGAGGGGGAGGACGAAACGGCGGGCGAACGAGGCCCGGCGCGAGGTGGCGAGAGTCCTGGTCATGGGTGGCTCCTTGAAGGTGGTGGTACGGCTCGTGAAAAACGAACTGGAGGCTGGAAGGCTCCCTAGCTTGGGCGCTTGGGCCCAGAAACATTGGACAGTCCGCTCGGTAGATCCGGTAAGGTGTGTCGGGACGATCCCTCACCGGGTAGGCGGCGGGAATCGGTGTTGCGGCGCGCTGAAAAGCAGGCGA
Source organism: Longimicrobium sp. (assembly GCA_036386635.1). Taxonomy (GTDB): domain Bacteria; phylum Gemmatimonadota; class Gemmatimonadetes; order Longimicrobiales; family Longimicrobiaceae; genus Longimicrobium. The sequence goes on along the minus strand of DASVVI010000403.1, from coordinate 8,490 downwards.
TACTTGATCGAGTGCCACTCGAGGCACGGGGTGACGGGTCCGGCCCACAACGGGACCAAGCACATCAGAGGTCATCATGCCAGATTCGCAATCTTTACCCCCGTCCCCGCCCTCTCCGGAACCTTCGTCGCAGACCCACCGGGTACCGCGCTCTGGAGAGAAAGATCTGCAGTTCGAAGGACACCTGATCGGCCGGGCTATGAAGACCGCGGAGTTCCCGGACCGCTCGCTCCTGGTAGAACTCTACGCCACGAGGTCCGGGAAGTACGTCACGCGGATCGAGCAGGGGCCTGTTCATCTTCCTGGGCCCGACGCACCGCAAGGCTTCGGAATGGATCCCGTCTCCCGGGCCGCCGTACACGACACCCCAGAGGAAGCCTACGATTGGCTCCTGAGTGCCAACCGTGGCCGGCTTGGGCGCGTGAGCAAAGACGCGTGGGTCCAGGCCTGCCAAAGCTGGCCACCGCTTCATGGGCAGGATGTCGAATTGATCTGAGCCCTGGACGGACCCCGGGTTGCCGGGAACGGGCGGGGGCGCTTCGCCTCCGCTCGTTCTCCGTCAGGGTGGGTCACCCCGCACGAAGGACGCTCATGGGGTTGATCCGCACGGCCCGCCACGCCGGAACCAGGGAGGCCAGGAGCGTAACGCCGGTAAGGAGGAGCGCCACCACGCCGAACACAACCGGGTCCAGCGACCCACGTCCCACTATCATCCCGCTGAGCGCCCGGCTGAAGAGCGTGGCAAGCACCACCCCGACCGCCAGCCCCACGCTGAAGAGGCCAAGGCCGTGGCGAAGCACGAAGGCTATGACCTGCGCGTGGGTAGCCCCCATGGCGATTCGGGTGGCGATCTCCGGCGTGCGCTGAGCCACATTGAAGGCGATGATCCCGTATGTCCCTACCGCCGTCAGGAGGAGGGCAAAGAACCCCAGACCAGCCGTCACCACCGCGATAACACGCTGGGGCATCAGTGCCACGATGACGTTTCGAAGCGGCTTCGCGGAGATCAGAGGGAGGTTGGGCGCCAATGACCGCACCTCCTGGCCGATCGAGCGTACCGCGTCACCTGAACCGCGCACGAAGACGTGCGCGCGGGCCACGTATCGCTGTTCGAACGGCAGGTAAAGGAACGTAGGGGGGACGGCTCCCAGCTTTTCGCTCTGCACGTCCGCCACCACACCTACCACCTGCATGGTCCGGCCGGCGATCTTGATCGACCGGCCTACGGCGTCAGTCCCGGGCCAGAACCGCCGCGCGGTCGACTGGCTGACCACCACCTCGCCAGCTCCACCACCGCTCGGCGAGAAGGTACGCCCTCCGAGAAGCCGGATTTGCAGAGTACGGAAGTAGTCTGCGGTGACCGCGGTGTACGGAACGGGCGTACCGAGCTGCCGGAATTCCGTGGCTCCGGGGACGTCGATTCCGATCGTCGACTGGGCCGCGCCGAGCGGAACTACGGAGGCGACGGCCGCCGCCTCCACGTCCCGCCTTTGCCCGAGCCGCTGAAGAAGATCGCCGTAGAACTGGCGCCCCCGAGCTTCAGGATAGGCCGGCAGATCGAGGTTCAAGCTCGCGACAGCCACCCCGTCCGGGTTGAACCCGGGGTCCGCGGAGGACGCGTATTGCACCGTGCGGACGAAGACCCCGGCGATCACCAGGAGGAGGACCGACGCTGCGACTTGCGCCACGACCAGCGAACTGCGAAACGACGAACCTTGCTGGTCCCCGCCCACCTGCTGCTTGAGCGCGGGGATCAGGTCCGGCCGGGAGGCGCGTAGCGCGGGACCAAGCCCGAACGTCAGGCCGGTTACCAGGGCCAGCATCAACGAAATGAGCAGGACGGTTCCGTCGATGCTGAGGTCCAGTCCCAGACGCGCGGGGAAAGCTTCCTGGACGGGGACGAGGGACGGAAGTCGCCGCCCAAGAAATCCGGCGAGCGCGACTCCGCCGACGGCACTCAGGAGCCAGAGGCACGTGCTTTCCACCAGGAGCTGGCGCACCAGATCGCCTCGCGTCGCGCCGAGGGCCAGTCTCATCGCGATTTCGGACCTGCGCGCGGCACCACGTGCGACCAGCATGCCCGCTACGTTCACGCTCGCGATCCCGAGCACCAGAAGCCCTATGACGAACAGGAGGGTGCTGGTGCGCAGACCACCACCGTCCATCGCGCCAGGAAGGCCGCGTAGTGGCTCCACTACCACTCGTTCGTGGGGCGATCGCGCGTTCGGGAGGTCGATCCGCGAGGACTTCAGAAACGCCTGCGCGGAGGTGAGCGTCTGCCGCGGCGCCAGCCTGCCGACCACTTGAAGCCAGCGGGACGGAGTCGACATTTCGCGCCCGGGGTACAGCACCGGATACAGCGAGAGCGGAGCCCATACGTCGACGGCCACGAGGCTGATGGTCCCATTGAATCGTTCGGGGGCAACGCCGACCACCGTCACCATCTGTCCGTTCACGTGAGCCGTTTTCCCGATGATTGCCGGGTCCCCGTTGAACTGGCGCCTCCATTTGTCCCAGCCAAGCACCACCACGGGAGGCGCACCGGGGCGCACCTCGTCGGAGGTGAAGAAGCGGCCAACCGCGGGACGAACTCCCAGCGCATCGAAGTATTTCTCGGAGACCAATGTTCCGATCGTGCTCTCGGCCGCCTCCCCCGCGCCGATGGTCACGACCTGCAGCCCGAAGGCGCTGATGCCGTCGATCTGCTTGCCCCCGTCTGCGAGTGCGGTAAAGTCGGGATACGAGAAGTACCGATCCAGCGCTTCGCTACCACCGGTCCGCGCAAAGGCCACCAGGCGAGCAGGCTCCGCCACCGGAAGCGGACGGAGGAGCACGGCGTTGAGAAAGCTGACGATCGCCGTGCTGGCGCCGATTCCGATACTCAAGGTGAGCACCGCCGCTAGCACGAACCCTGGGTTCCTGCGCATCCCGCGAGCCGCATAGCGGAAGTCCCGTAGCACCCTGCTCATGCTGCCACCTCGACGTTCGATGACGCAGTGAAGGTTCTGGCACCGACGTGCATGTCATCCGCGATTTTGCCATCGAACAGGCGCACGGTTCGCTTCGCGTAGCCGGCATAACGCGACGGTCCGGCTATCGCCACGAACTCACCACGTGCGATCTCCAAATCGATGTTCGACCGCGCGTATGTCGCTACTTCTTCAGCCAGGAAGACCTTGAACAGCCCCTCGAGGTGAATCAGCGGCCCTGAGGTGTTTTTCATGAGGTACCACGAGTGTTGAAGTGCAGTCTCGAGGCGAGGTCTCGGAGATAGGACGCTCCGCCCAACCCACGTGATTCAGTCTGGCGACGAACGCGGCGCTCCATCGGCCTGTCCCACCCCGGGCGGCCCTTGTCTCGCCCTACGGCTTAGTCGCCGAACGACTTAGTTGTCGCCGTGAACGCAGGTCGTCGACTCGGAACGATAGACTTCGTAGCCGAAGATGTAGTACCGGGTGACCGTGGTGACGCACGTGGTCGGGGAAATCTGCGCAAACGCCTGCATCGGAACCGCGAGGGCTCCCGCAAACGAGAGCGCCATCATCGCCGCGAGAAGGAGCTTCCGCGGCTGGCGTGACGCGGAGGAGGCGCGCGTCGTAGTGAGGAGGTGCATGGGGTGTCCTTTTGTGAGAAGGTAATTTGTGCCGGATGGCACGGGGAACGGAGGTGGCCGAACGAGCCGACCGGGGTGGAACGCCTATCTATATCCGGATCTGGGAAGCCGAAGCCTGGTTGCTGTGCCAGGGGACGAATTGGCTCCCGGGAGGAAATCCATTGCGATGCTCGCTGGTCAGAAACCGAAGCAAACGCGCGGCGCAGGACGGCCAGGAGCGGTCAATTCACACGACTCGCGATGCCTGTGATCGCAGTAGCGCCTTTGAGGCGGGACTGCACCACCCCAGGGAGACGTAAGTGCCGCTGCAGACCCACCTAGGGCGCGGAATGTGGCGGCGTGAGACTCACGCGTTGGGCGCGTGCTGGCTGACGGGATGTGCTGGTGGTCAGGGGGGCTGCGAGAAACGCAGCAACCGTACACTCGGCTGGCGGCCGCCCGCCCTTCCCCGCTACTCGCAACGCTGCGCAGCTTGGCTGCAAGTATTTCCGCTTCCGTGAAGGTAGCGGCATTTTTCGCATCAGCACAAGTTCAAAAGCATTAGCTTTTGATTCACCGTGAGACTCGTGCTTGGTGCATAGAATACGACCATTATTGCATGGATCATGGAAACGTCCCCTCTCCCGTTTTCGGGGAGAAGGGGTCGGGGCGTGAGGGCCATTCAGCACGAGAGACACGAAAGGCACAGAGACGAATCGTCTCTGTGCCTCTCGTGCCTCTGTGCCTCTCTGTACGTCTGTGGCTCTGTGGAGAGCTCAGGCCCCCATCTCGTTGAACCGCGCGATGTACGTGTTCAGCCGCACGGACACCTGCCCCAGCGCCGCCACCGCGCGCTCCACCTCCGCCAGCGTCTCGGCCTGCTCGCGGGCGGCGGTGGCGACGCCGGTGGCGCCGTGGCCGTTTCGGTCGGCGAGCTGGGCGATGGTGGCGATCTCGCCCAGCAGGGCGGCCAGGCGCAGGCGCTGCTCCTCCGCGCGGCCGGCCATGCGCGTGGTGAGCTCGGCCGACTCGCCCGCGGCGGCGGCGATGCGCTGCACGGAGTCGAGCGCGGTGCGCGACAGGTCGCCGACGCCGGAGACGCGCTCGGAGCCGGCCTGCATGCGTCCCAACGCGGCGTGCACCTGGCCGCGAACCGACTCCACCACGTCGCGCGCCTCGAGGGCGGCGCGGGCGCTGCTGTCCGCGAGGTTGCGCACCTCGTCGGCCACCACGGCGAAGCCGCGGCCCTGCTCGCCGGCGCGGGCGGCCTCGATGGCGGCGTTGAGGGCGAGGAGGTTGGTCTGGTCCGCGATCTGGCCGATGGCGCCGACCAGCGAGGAGATCCGCTCCGAGGCGCGCTCCAGGCCCGCCAGCTCCTGCGCCTCCAGGTCCACGAAATCGCGCAGCTCCACCAGCCGCCCGATCGCCTCCTCGATGGCGCCGCGGTTCTCCACCGCCATGCGCCCCGTGTCGCGGCTGGTGTCCGCGGAGGAGCGGGCGTCGCGCGCCATCTGCTCGGCGGCGGCGGCGAGCTGGGCGGCGACCTCGCGGCCGCGGGCGGTGCGCTCGCCCTGGTCGGCCACCTGCTCGCCCATGGCGGCGGCGTGCTCGGCCACCTCCACACCGCTCGCGCGCAGCTCGGCCACGCGCCCGCCCAGCTCACGGAGCTGCCCCTCCACCTCGCCCGCGCTCTGCGTCATGGGGCGCACTAGCGAGTCCAGCTGCAGGGCGAGCGAGACCTGGCGGCCGAAGCGCTCGATCAGCCGCACCTCGTTGGGCCCGTACGCGCGCGGGCGGTGGTGCGCGATCTCCAGCACCCCCAGCACCGTGCGCCCGTACTGCAGCGGCTGCAGCACGAGCGAGCGCGCGCCGTCACCGTCGACTCGGCCGTCGCGGCGCAGGTCGGGCACCACGAGCGCCTCGTCGCGACCGGCGGCCTCCAGGTGCAGGTCGCTCGCCTCTACCACGGGGCCGCCGTTGGCGGAGGGGTAGATGGGCGCGAGGCGGTTTCCATCGACCGCGTAGATGCGCAGCCAGCGCCACTCCACCAGCCGCGCCGCCAACCGCTCGATCTGCTCCAGCGACTCGCCCAGCGTCATCCCGGCGGCGATCACCGCCTCCATCGCCACCACTTTGCGCAGCTCCTCGGACGCGATCGCCTCCACCACCAGGGCGCGCGCCAGGAGGCCGGCAAAGATCACGAACGCCAGGATGAAGGCCCATCCCAGGTGCGTGCCGTACATGGTGAGCGCCGCCGCCACCGCCAGCGCGGCGATGATCCCCAGGAACGCGGAGATCACCTCGTAGCGGAAGATGATCATCCACTCCGCCTGGCTCAGCTTGCCGCGGTACGCCAGGGAGAAGTAGAACAGCCCGCGCCCCGCCGCCAGGTACGCCAGGAAGAAGGCGACGATGGTGGGGATCCACTCCGCCGAGAGCACGTCTCCGCTGCCGATGCCGGCCGGGTACACCTGCTCGCGGATCGACACCACGGCGGCGAACACCCCCGCCCCGGCCACCGCGGCGAGCGACTCGCGCCCGGCGTTGATCAGGGTGGGGGCGATGTCCTTGCGGCGCAGCGCGTCGCCGGCCACGGTGCCCAGGTAGGCGGCGAGGACGGCGGCGGCGGGCTCGCCCATCATCACCAGCGGCGCCACGGGGACCACCGTCATGGTGACGTACGCGAACTTGGAGAGCGGCACCGCGCCCAGCCGCAGCAGCGCCACCGCCACGATCCCGGCGAGCGCGGCGATCCACCCGGCGCCGGTGCTCGGCGGGTAGAACACGGCGACGGCCACAGTGAGCAGCGCGCCCGCGTACAGCACGCCGCGCGCGTAGCCGGCGAGCACGCGGTGCATCACCGCCGGCATCTCCCGCTCCGTGTCCATCTCAGCCCGGGCGCTGGACCGCGGCGCGCAGCCCGCGCACCAGGAGACGCGCGCCCTCCACGCCGGCGCGCCCCAGCAGGTCCACCAGCGCGCTCCCCACCACCACGCCGTCCGCGTTGGCGGCGACGACTGCGGCCTGCTCAGGTGTGGAGATGCCGAAGCCCACCGCCACCGGGACGCTCGTGGCGGCGCGCACCGCGTCCACCTCGGCGGCCAGCCCCGCGGCGAGCGACATCTGCGCACCCGTGACGCCCGTGCGCGAGACGTAGTAGACGAAGCCGCGCGCGGCCGCCGCGATCACCTTGACGCGGGCGGGGAGCGTGGTGGGGGCGATCAGGCGGATCAGGTCCAGCGGCGATTCGGCGAAGGCGGCTTCCAGCTCCGGATCGGCGCCCACGGGTAGGTCCGTGACCAGCACCCCCTGCGCGCCCGCGGTCGCCGCGTCCGCCAGGAAGCGCGCGACGCCGTGGCGCAGGATGGGGTTCAGGTACGTGAAGATTACCACCGGCGTGGAGTGCGTAGCCCGGAACTCGGCCAGCCGCTCCAGCGTCCAGCGCAGGTCCACCCCCTGCTCGATCGCCTGGAACGACGACCGCTGGATGGTGGGGCCGTCCGCCAGCGGATCGCTGAACGGCACGCCCAGCTCGATGACGTCGGCGCCCTCCTCGGCCAGCATGCGCAGGAGGGCCGGTGTGTCCGCGGGTGACGGGTGGCCGGCGGTGATGTAGGGGATCAGGGCGGCCCGCCCCTGCGCGCGGCAGGCGGCGAAGGCGTCCGCGAGGGTGATTCGGTCAGACGAAATAGTCGCCGACATGGATTCCGTACCGCTCAGGATCGGTGGTCTTGATGATGGATCGCAGCGGCTCGCCCGTGGCGGGGTTCAGCTGCGTGAGGTCGAGCAGGGGCGCCGGGTCGAGCGGTATCCCCATGGAGTCGTGGATGATGCGCACCGTGGGCTGGTGCATGGCATCCGGCCGGGTACTGGCGGCCACCACCACGGCGAGCTCGTAGCTGTCCAGGATGACAAGCGAGCCCACCGGGTAGATGCCGGTCATGCTGATGAACGCCTTCACGATCAGCGGATCGAAGCCGCGCGTGGGGTTGTCGCGCATCTCGCGCAGCACGTGGTCCGCCGGCCAGGGCTGCGCCTGGTAGCTGCGCTTGGTGGTCGCCGCGTCGAAGCCGTCCGCCACCGCCACGATGCGCCCGAAGAGCGAGGTCGTGCGCGGCCTTACCGAGCGCGGGTAGCCCGTCTGGTCGATCTTCATGTGATGCTCGTACGCCACCAGCATGGCGCGCAGCGGCAGCTCGGCCAGCCCGCGCATGGCGAAGAGGGTGAGGAGCCCCTCGGTGGGGTGCTCCTGCATCACCTTGAACTCCTCGGTGGTCAGGGGGCCGGTCTTGTTGATCAGCTCCCACGGCATCTTCGCCTTGCCCACGTCGTGCAGCAGCGCCCCCAGCCCCAGCTCGTACAGCTGGTGCTTGTCGAAGCCCAGCTTCTTTCCCAGCGCCACGGAGAAGATGCACACGTTCACCGAGTGGGTGAAGGTGTACTCGTCGTAGTCGCGCAGCGTGGTGAGGCCGAAGATGGAGCTCTCGTTGGTGAGCACCTGGTCCACGATGGACTGCACCGCGCGCTTCACCGGGCGGATGGAGACGCCCTTGCCCATGCGCAGCGCGGACATCGTCTCGCGCGCGACGGCGACGGTGTGGGCGTAGGCGCGCTTCGCCATCTGCCGGGCGTTCTCGTCCGTCTCGGGGTCGCGGTCCTGGTCCGGGTGCACGGCCAGGTGCAGAACCGCGCTGCGTGCCAGCCGCTCCGCGAAGTGGCCGAAGCGGTCGTCCGCGTGCGGCTCCGCCATCAGCAGCGAGAGGAACGCCGTCCACTCCCCCGCCGCCGCGCCGGGGAACGCCTCCACCGTGCCGATCCCGTGCCGGTGCAGCGCCCGGCCCACCAGCCCGAACGTGGCGTAGCTGGCGAGGTCGATGCGCAGCCGCACGTCGTTGACG
>DASVVI010000402.1:0-3555 GCA_036386635.1 Longimicrobium sp. | reverse complement strand
GTCATCGATTCGTCGCACCACGCGTGGGAGGAGCAGCGCATCGTGGTGGAGGAGGTGCTCGCCAGCCTCGGCCTGGCCGACCACCCGACAGTGCTCGTCTTCAACAAGGTGGACCGGCTGACGCACGACGAGGAGGAAGGGCTTCGTGCGCGCGTGCAGGGCCCCGATGCGCCTCCGGCCATCTTCGTCTCGACCGTCGAGGAAGGGAAACTGGAGCCGCTTTCGAAGCTCCTCAACGACGAGGTGAAGAGGCTGCGCCCGGACGTGTGGCTCACCCTGCCGTCGTCCCAGGGCGGGCTGCTGGCGGAGGTGTACCGCGAGGGCGAGGTGCTGGAGCGTGAGGACAAGGGCACCGAGGTCCGCCTGCGCGCCCGCGTGCCCGTGGCCACGCTGGGGCGGCTGCGCAGCCGCGGCGTGCGCGTGTACGGCGACGGTTGAGCGCAGAACGGCTCTGGATCGTCGGCGCCGGACGGTTGGGGCTGGCTCTCGGGCTCGCCCTGCACCGTTCCGGCGCCTTTGCGTCGCTGGCCTACTCCGGGCGCCGCGCCGATCCGCCGCCGCATCCGTTGTTCGAGGGTGATCCGCCGCCTGCGTCGTACCGCGCGGGGCTGGACGTGCCGCCTGGCGCTCTCGCCGGGATCGTGCTGGCCGTTCCCGATGCCGCGATCCCGGATGTCGCTGCGGTGCTGGCGGAGCTTTCGTTGGCGCGGGCCGTTCCCGTGCTGCACGCGAGCGGGGCGCTGTCGGTAGATGCGCTGGCGTCGCTGGCCGCGCGCGGGCACCCAGTGGGCGGGATGCACGCGCTGGCGGCGATTGCCGATCCGGTGGCCGGAGCCGATCGCTTGCGCGGCGCCACCTTTGGCGTTGAGGGGGAGGGCGAAGCGCGTGCGCTGGCCAAGCGCATCGTGCGCGGATGCGGGGGGCACGTGCTGATCGTGCCCTCCGATGGAAAGCCGCTGTACCACGCGGCGGCGGTCTTCGCGGCCAACTACGCCGTGGTGCTGCTGGGCGTGGCAGAGCGGCTGATGGCGGAGGCGGGGGTCCCGCCGGAGGAGGCACGGACCGCTCTTGCCGCGCTCGCGGGCGGCGCGATCGAGAACGTTGCGGCACGCGGCCCATCCGCCGCCCTCACCGGCCCCGTCGCGCGCGGCGACGCGGAGACGGTGCGGCTGCACCTGTCGCGGTTGTCCGGCGCGGACCGGCCGCTATATTCCCTCCTCGCCCGCGAGGCCCTGGCGCTCGCACAGGATGCCGGCCTCCCACCCGAGTCCGCCGCCCGCATCGCCGCGTTGCTGGACGACGCCGGGTGAGCTGTTCAGGACTAGGCACTCGGCACTAGGCACTAGGCACTCGTTCCCAACGCACTCACGCACTAACGCACTCCCGCACCCCTCCCGGCATGAGGCTGTACGTCAACGTCGACCACATCGCCACCGTCCGCCAGGCGCGCGGCACCGACGAACCGGACCCGGTACGCGCCGTGGTCCTGTGCGAGCTGGGCGGGGCGGACGGCATCACCGTGCACCTGCGCGAGGACCGGCGCCACATCCAGGACCGTGACGTCCGCCTGCTGCTGGAGACCGCGCGCACGGGCGTGAACCTGGAGCTTGCGGCGGCGTCGGACGTGCTCGCGCTGGCGGAAGAGTGGCGGCCGATGCAGATCACCCTGGTGCCCGAGCGGCGCCAGGAGATCACCACCGAGGGCGGGCTCGCGCTGGGAACTGAGGAGGCGCGCCACGAGATCGGCGCCGCCCTCCAGCGGCTGAAAACCGCCGGTTCCCGCACCTCGCTCTTCATCGATCCCGACGAGGATGCCGTCCGCGCCAGCGCTGACCTGGGCGCGGACGCCGTGGAGCTGCACACGGGCGAGTACGCCAACGCCCGCGGCGCCGAGCGAGCCTGCCAGCTCGCGCGGCTGGCGAACGCGGCGGCGCAGGCCCGCGCGGCCGGGCTGGCGGTGCACGCGGGGCACGGGCTCACGTACGAGAACGTGACGCCCGTGGCCGCCATCGCCGAGATCGAAGAGCTGAACATCGGGCACTCCATCGTGTCGCGGGCGGTGCTGGTGGGGATCGAGCGGGCCACGCGCGAGATGGCCGAGATCCTCCGCCGCGCGCGCACGTGACCGGCATCCCCATACCCCGGCCCCATCCCATGTCCCAGCCGCTGAGCGAGTACTTCGCCCGGGAAGCGGGCGACTTCCTGGACGAGCTCGACGCCCTCCTCGCCGCCTCCGACACGCCGGACGCCAACCGGCTCTTCCGGCTGGCGCGCGGGGTCCGCGGGAGCGCGCAGATCGCCGGCGTGGAAGGCGTGGCGCGCGTGGCCGAGCGGCTGGAGGACGCGGCGCGCTCCGTCCGCGACGGTTCGCTGACGTGGGACGGCGCGATGGGCGAGCGGGTGAAGGCGACCGCCGCCGATCTGCGCCGGCTGGTGGCATCGCACGCGGACGGCGAACCGGGCGACGAGGCGCTGGCCGCCGCGGCGGAGGCGCGCTGGGAGGGCACCGGCGCCCACCACCGCGCGGACGACGGTGCGCCTCCCGAGGGGGAAATGCTGGAGTTCGTGCGGCGGGAGATCGGCGGCGTGGTGGACGAGATGGACCGCGCCCTGGTGGAGCTGGCGGCGGCTCCAACGGGCCGCGAGCCGCTCCGTTCGGTGCTGCGCCGGATGCGCCCCGTGCGCGGGGTGGCCGGGATGAGCGCGCTGGGGCCCGTCCTGGAGGTGCTGGAGGGGATCGAGGACACCGCGGCGGACGCCTTCACCCGCACCACTCCGCTGGGCGGCGAGGCGCAGGAGCTCCTGACCGCGGCCCGCGACGCCCTGCGCGCCGCCACCGACCTCCTGGGCGCAGGCGCCGCGCTGGACACCATGCTGGAGCTGGACCGCTTCCGCGAGATCCGCGACCGTGCCGAGGGGGCGGAGGACGAGAGCGACGCCGGCGTCATCCCCATCAGCCGGCTCTTCTTCGCGGACGCGGGGCCGCACATCGTCTCCTCCCCGACCGCGCCCGTGGCGGACGCGGAGGGGAACGGGCTGCAGGACGACGTGGACGCCTTCCTGCGCATGGAGGCGACCGGCTTCCTGGACCGGGCGGAGGCGCTGATCGCGGGTGCCCCGCAGGCGCGCCGCCGCTTCGGGCGCGTGGCGCGGCAGCTCGCCTCCCTCGCGTCGCACGTGGCCGAGCTGGCGGGGACGTACGCGATGAGCGCCATCGCGGGCGCGGCGCACGCGGCATCGTCGGCCCTGCGCACGGCCACGTCCGTGGAAGAGGCGCGCGCCGCCCTGCGCAGCCTGCGCGCCGCGCTTCCCGGCGGCTCGCCCACGGAGCCGGAGGAGGAGCCGGGCGTCGTCCCCATCGAGTCGCTCCTGTACTCGCCCGAGGACGCGCTGCGCGCCGCACTGGCCCTCCGCGACCGTGCCGTCGCGCTCGCACCGGCCGGCACGCCGCTCCGTGACGTGATGGACGAGCTGTTCGGGCTGCTGGAAGTCGGGGCCGGCGAGCGCGCGGCATAGAAAAAAGGGGCCTCACGCAGAGGCGCAGAGACGCAGGAG
>DASVVI010000401.1:0-3290 GCA_036386635.1 Longimicrobium sp. | reverse complement strand
TCCCCGGGCGCCGGCGCGCGCGACCCGCTGAAACTTCTCTCTCCGGCACCCCGTAGGGGGCGCATCCGCGGTGCACTCGCACGCGCAGTATCCGCACTTCACCGGCAACACTCCTATGCACAGCCACCGCCGCCACACGGGCGCCCTGGTCTTCGCGGCCCTGGCCGTCCTCGCCTCGCCGCTCGCCGCGCAGCAGCCCACCGGCCAGCAGCCCGTACGGCAGCAGGACGGGCTCACCCTTGAAGAGGCCGTCACCACGGCCCGCGCGGGGAACCCGGACCTGCTGGCCCAGCGCAACGACCAGCGCGGCACCCGCGCCGCCCTCCGCGCCGCCCGCGCCGACCTCTACTTCCCCTCCGCCAACGCCCAGGCCGACTTCGGCTACACGGGGCCCGGCGTGCAGCGCTTCGGGAGCGAGGTGTTCGGCGTGCGGCCGCAGTACTACTCCTCCGGCTGGTACGTGGGGATCGGGTACGAGCTGAGCGGCGCCAAGCTGATGCAGCCCCGCATCGCGCGGGCGCAGGAGAACGCGACGGCGCGGCGGGTGGAAGGGTTCGAGGCCAACATGGTGAGCCAGGTGGCGCAGCAGTACCTCACCGCCCTGCAGGCCGGCGAGCTGGCGGCGCAGGCGGAGCGCGAGGTGGCCCGCACCGTCGAGCACGAGCGGCTCGCCAAGGCCCGCCTGGAGGTGGGCGCCGGTACGCCGCTGGACGTGCGCCGCGCCGAGGTGCAGCGCGGCCAGGCCGAGGTCGCCCTCCTGCAGCAGCGGAACGTGCACGCCACCGAGGTGCTGCGGCTGGGGCTGGCCATGGGCCGCTCCATTCCCGCGGACACGCGCCTGACCTCCAACTTCACGCTGTTCGAGCCGCGCTGGACGGCGGAAGAGCTGGTGGCGATGGCGCAGGCGAACAACCCGAACCTGGCTTCGGCGCGCGCCAACGTCTCGGCGGCGCGCACGGGGATCCGGGCGGCGCGCTCGCAGTACCTTCCCACGCTCAGCTTCAGCGCGGGCTTCCGCGGGTCGGTGTACAGCGCCGGCAACCTGAACCCGCTCTACCAGTCGGCGCTGGACAACACCGGCGCCCGCTACGAAGGGTGCCTGCAGGGGAACCAGCTCGCCACCCTCCTGGGCCAGCCGCAGCGGCCCTGCGGCCAGTTCGACGTGAAGAACTCGGTGGTGGCGGACAGCGTGCGCAGCTCCGTCAAGGACGCCAACCCGCGCTTCCCCTTCGGCTACGAGCGCCAGCCGCTCTCCGCCGGCCTCAACTTCTCGCTCCCCATCTTCAACGGCCTGCAGCGCGAGCGGCGGATCGAGGAAGCACGGGTGAGCGCGCAGGACGCCGAGCTCCAGGTGCGCATGCAGGAGCTGCAGCTTCGCACCAACGTGGAGACGGCGCTGCTTTCGCTGCGCACCGCGTACGGCGCCGCGCAGCTGCAGGAGCAGGTGGTGCAGCGCGCCGGCGAGGAGCTGCGGCTGGCCCAGGAGCGCTTCCGCTTCGGCGCGACGAGCTCCGTGGAGGTCACCGACGCGCTTACCTCGCTTCGTGAGGCCGAGCGCGCCCGCATCGACGCCGTGTACAACTTCCACAAGTCGCTGGCCGCGCTCGAGGCGCTGGTCGGACGCTCCCTTCGCTGAGGCACCGGCTCCCTGCCGGTAGAGGATAAAGAGTGACGATGTCGAGCAAGAAGATCATCATCGGGGTGGCGATCCTGGCCTCCGTGGGCGGACTGGCCGGGGTGGCGGTGGCCAAGCGCGGCCCCAGCGGCGCGGTGGTGCGCACCGAGGTGGTGGGGCGGCGCGACCTGGTGTCGGTGGTGACGGCCAGCGGCAAGATCGAGCCGAAGCGCAAGGTGGACATCTCGGCCGACATCCCGGGCCGCGTGATCCGGGTAGCGGTGGAGGAGGGGCAGTGGGTGGACCGCGGCGCGCTCCTCATCAGCATCGACCCCAGCCAGTACCAGAGCGCGGTGCGCCGCGCCGAGGCGGCGGTGGCGCAGTCGCGTGCCCGCGAGGCGCAGGCCCGCGCGCAGCTCCTGAAGGCGCAGAACGACGCGCGCCGCGCGGAGCTGCTGTCGCAGGGCAAGGACCTGCTCATCTCCGCCCAGGACCTGGACCAGGCGCGCACGCAGGGGAACGTGGCCGGCGCCGAGCTGCAGGCCGCCCGCTACGCCGTGGCGCAGGCGCAGGCCGCCCTCAGCGAGGCGCGCGACAACCTTTCCAAGACCACCATCGTGGCGCCGATGAGCGGCCGCGTCACCCGCCTCAACATCGAGGAAGGGGAGACGGCGGTGGTGGGGACGATGAACAACCCCGGCTCGCTGCTGCTGACCGTTGCGGACCTGAGCGTGATGGAGGCCAAGATCAAGGTCGACGAGACCGAGGTCCCCAACGTGAGCATCGGCGACAGCGCGGCGGTGCGCATCGACGCCTTCCCGGACCAGAGCTTCAGCGGCCGCGTGACCCGCATCGGCAACAGCGCGGTGCAGACCGCCGCCGGGCAGGCCGGCGCCAGCGACCAGCAGTCGGTGGACTTCGAGGTGGTCATCACCCTCGACCACCCGCCCGCCTCGCTGCGCCCCGACCTCTCCGCCACGGCCGACGTGGTGACCGAGGCGCGCCGCAACGTGCTCTCGGTGCCCATCATCGCCCTGACGGTGCGCGACCGCGAGGGGAAGAAGTTCTCGCAGGACGCGGACGACGACGGCGACGCGGAGCAGCCCGCCGCGCAGGTGGAGGCCGACAAGCGCTCGCGCCGCGCCAACGAGGTGATGGGCGTCTTCGTGATGCGCGACGGCAAGGCGGACTGGGTGCCGGTGGAGATCGGCATTGCCGGCGACCGCTACTTCGAGATCCGCAAGGGGCTGCGCGGCGGCGAGACGGTCGTATCCGGCAGCTACCAGGCCGTGCGCGACCTGCAGGACGACGACGCGGTGCGGGTGGAGACGCCCAAGGAAGGGGAGCAGGCGAAGGCGAAGGGGGCGAAGTGACCTCCGCGCTGATCGAGGTCCGCGGGCTCCAGAAGCAGTACGTGATGGGCGCGGAGACGGTGCGCGCCCTCCGCGGGGTGGACCTGACCATCGAGCGCAACGAGTACGTGGCCATCATGGGCCCGTCCGGCTCGGGCAAGTCCACCTTCATGAACCTGATTGGCTGCCTGGACACGCCATCGGCCGGCGAGTACGTGCTCAACGGCCAGCGCGTGGCGGGGATGAAGGACGACGACCTGGCGCGCATCCGCAACCGCGAGATCGGCTTCGTCTTCCAGACCTTCAACCTCCTTCCCCGCTCC
>DASVVI010000400.1:0-10059 GCA_036386635.1 Longimicrobium sp. | reverse complement strand
CTGATCGAGATCGACACCTCGCCCGAGCACGGCACCACGGACGCCGCCTGGGCCGCCGCGGGGTGGCTGCGCGCGGGCGGCTTCCCCGCGGACGACGTGAGCGTGCTGGGCCCCGACCCGCGCAAGCACAATCTGGTCGCCCGCCTGCGCGGCACCGGCGCCCATCCGCCGATCCTACTCCTGGCGCACCTGGACGTGGTGGACGCGCGGCCGGAGGACTGGACCGTCCCGCCGTTTCATCTGACCGAGGAAGACGGCTGGTTTTACGGACGCGGCACGCTGGACGACAAGGCGATGTGCGCGCTCTGGCTCGCCGCCCTCGTCCGCATGCGCCGCGAGGGCTTCGTCCCCGATCGCGACCTGATCGTCGCGCTCACGGCCGACGAGGAGGGCGGGGAGCACAACGGCGCCGCCTGGCTGGTGGAGCACCATCGTCCGCTGGTGGACGCCGGCTTTGGGCTCAACGAGGGCGGCTACGGGCGCATCGAGGGTGGGCGGCGCGCGTCCAACCAGATCCAGGTGGCCGAGAAGCTCCCGCTCCCGCTGCGGCTGGAGGTGGCGGGGCGCGGCGGCCACAGCGCCCTCCCCGCCGCCGACAACCCCATCCACCGCCTGGCTGCGGGGATCGCGCGCCTCGCCGAACACCGCTTCCCATTGCGGATGACGGAGGCGGCGCAGGGTTTCTTTGCGCGCATGGGCGACATCAGCGGCAACGACGACATGCGCGCCGCCGCCGCGGGTGACATCGAAGCCGCCCACCGGCTGGCCGCGAACCCGTACCACGCGGCGCTTATGAGCACCACCTGCGTCCCCACCCGCCTCGAAGCAGGCGAGGCGGACAACGCCCTCCCCCTCTTTGCGCGCGCCACCGTCGACTGCCGCATCCTCCCCGGCGACGACCCGGAAGACGTACTGGAGGCGATCCGCGCCGTCCTCGGCGACCCGCTCATCCCCGTCACGCCGCTGACCACTCCGCGCTCCGCCCCGCCCTCGCCGCTCACGCCGGGGATCGTGAGCGCGGTGGAGCGCGTGACCGCGGAGCTGTGGCCGGGCGTTCCTGTCCTCCCGGTGATGACCATCGGCGCCACCGACAGCCAGCACTTCCGCCGCGCCGGCATCCCGATGTACGGCGTCTCCGGCCTCTTCCTGGACGTCACCGACGCCCGCGCCCACGCCCCCGACGAGCGCATCAGCGTGGAGGCGTTCTACGATGCCGCCGAGTTCGTGTGCCGCCTGCTGCGCTTGCTGGCGGGGGGATGAGTCCCCGGCGCGGTTAAAGGCTGGTGAAGAACGGCGGATGGCGACGCTCAGTGCGAACCCGCATATCGACCGGGTTTGCCGTGCCAGCCGGTAGTTATCCGAAGCCGGTCGTACGCTGTTTTCCGCGTCATGCTGTCACTGACGGCCAGCTGATCTCCACGAAGGAATCCCGATCAAGCCATGGACATACGAACCTACTCGATCAATCCCAAGCACACGGTGGCCGAGATCGGCGCCGGGACTGAAAGTGCGTGGCACTTCCTGCCGTTCGAGCATTGCCACGCCGAGCTGCAGGCGCTCGACGACCGTTACGTCCTGGCGATTGGCAGGATGGGTAACCGAGGTACCAGCCTTGGCATCTTTGACACCGTGGAGCGCCGCCGGACCAACCTGGAAACCAACGACCGTCTCTTTGCCTACACCCGGGGCGCCCAATCCTCCTGGTGCTACGCCCCCGCCCACCGATCGCTCTTCATGGTAGAAAGCGCAAGGAGTCGTGAATACGGCCGCACGAACCCGTTTCAGTACCTGCGCCAGCTCTCGGTCGACGGCAGCATCAACCGGAGGTTCCAGATCGCGCCGGACTTCTCGTCTTCCACCCTCGTGGCGCGCGACGACGGGCGGATCGTCTGCGTCGGCGTCGACAAGGTCGCCGTGGTGGATCCGGCAGGCGGCGACACCCGGCTAAGCACGACCGACGTGATCCACTACCGCTTCGGTGCCGATCAGTGCTTGCGCTGGTTCAGTCCCGATGGACGCTGGGGCCTGCGCACCCACCCGGCATTGATCGTCAGGCCGGCCACGCCGTTGGAGGAGGAGGGGCATCCCGACCTAGCATCGGACGGTACCCGTCAGGTCGGGCGGGCGCTGGATCTGTTCCGGCTCGACCCGATCGGGTTCGAGCGAACCCTGATCATCCGGTACGATGAGGTGGACGACGAGGCTTTCGCGATCCTCGAAGGATTGTGCGACCAGCGCGACCCGGAGGTGTGGCACGACAGATGGGGCCCGATCCTTTCGCGAACCGGGCCCGGACAAGGCTGGCCCGGGTGGCTGTACGAGTGGATCGAGGGGATTCGGTGGGACGATGACGGAGCGGGCTTCACGGTTGCCTGGACGCATCAGACGCGCGAGGTTCCGTCGCCTTTCTGGGGAGGAAGAAGGACGGAGCGGGTCACCGACCTCGCCGAACGCCACGTGTCCCTCGACGGCGTGGCCGGCCCGGCCACAGTGATCTTCGGCGATTTAAAGGTCAGGACGGAACTCCCGAGCAAGACGGCGATAGAGTCGATCCGCGCACTGGTGAGGGAGCGCTCCAGGCAAGTCGTGGATTGCGGCGGGTGGACGGGTACCGGCGTGGCGGCAGCGCTCCGCGAAACGCGGCGCAGGATCGAGGAAGACGGGCTCGATGCACTTGTGTTCGGCAGCCAGCTCCAGCTCAATTTCCGCGTCGGCGGACGCACGATCGGCGAGAAGAAATTCTTCGAAACGGTCCGCAAGATGGCGAACGACGACGTCGCAAAGATCCTCCCGGAGCTTCGGGAGCTGCTGAGAAGCTATGGGAGCGCGGCGCGAGAGTTCCAGGACGTCTACATCGATCCGATCGTTTCGGGCCCTGCGGAGGACAGCCCAGCGGCGCTCTCGGAGGCGGCGCTCACCCTCGCGATGCTCGACGAAGTTGGCTTCGACGCCCTTAGGGACTGGGTCGTAGCGGTCGACCAGGAGCATGATCTTTTCGCAGCGGCCAAGGTCTTTCCGGCAATGGCGCGGCGCACCGGCTTCGCGACCGCCGAGGCGGTGCGCTTCGGCCTGTGGTTCTTCCTGCAGCAGTGGCAAACGGTCAGATACGAAAAGACTTATCTCGGGCTGTTCAAGGCGGCGGCCGCCGTCATGGCCCCTGCCGCGTTCGCCTCCATCGTCCTGGCGGAGGCTCGAGAGGTAGCCAGCTTCAGCGACGCCACGGACACGGAGACCGGTGTCCGGAGCGTCAAGGACATGCTCGGCCGAACCGTTTGGGATCGTGCCGTATCGGCCGAGTTGGACCGACTGCTCGCCACGCTCGACGACCCCTCACCCGGCGAACGATCTTCCTGAGCGGCAGCCATCTAGCAGGCGAGGCGAGAGGTCAGCGGCGCGCGGCGAGCTCCTCGGTGCGCGCAGTAGATCCTTCGCTCCGCGCCAGAGTTTGGAGACGGGGGAAGACGGAGAAGCGCGTCGCTCAGGATGACAGGAACCGTGCGGCTTACATCGCACTCACGCACTTTCGCCGCGCACTGAACAGATACAACGGGAGCGTCGGCTGACTTGTTATCCGCGAGCGTGTATCTATATATTAGACAGTTTTTTTGGCCCCGTCCGAACCCCCGTTCGCCCGAGATCCAGATGGCACGTTTTGAGATGTACGGCGGGCGAGATCCACGGCAGCTGCCCGCGTACAGCGTCCCCGACGCCGCGCGCTATCTGCGCATTCCGACGGCTACCCTGCGCTCGTGGGTGGTCGGGCGGAAGTATCCAGTGCAGGACGGGGTCGGCTCATTCGAGCCGCTGATCCGCCCGGCCGACGCGGTGCGCCGCCGCCTGTCGTTCGAGAACCTGATCGAGGCGCACGTCCTGCGCGCATTGCGGACACAGCACGGCGTCGACATCAAGTGGGTCCGTCCCGCTCTGGAGTATGCCGAAAAGGAGCTGGGCATCGAGCGGCTGCTACTGAACAACGAGCCTCTCCTGACCCATGGAGGCGAGCTGTTCATGGAACGCTTCGGTTCGCTCGTGAACCTTTCGCGCGCCGGGCAGATCGCCATTCGCGAGGTATTGATCCAGTATCTTCAGCGGGTCGACCGCGACGATGCGGCGCTGCCCATTCGTCTGTATCCGTTCGTAGCTCCTGCCACTACTCGCAAGTCCATCGTAATCGATCCACTCCGCTCGTTCGGACGCCCGGTCCTCGTGGGCGCGGGTGTACAGACGCAGGTCATCGCGGCGCGGATCAACGCCGGCGAGAGCGTCGCGGAGCTCGCGCTGGATTACGAGATGTCTGAGGCGCAGATCCAGGACGCGCTGATTTTCCATCAAGCCGCCGCTTGAGCTTCGAGTTCTTTGCTGATCGCAACTTCGGCTGCCGTCAGTTCCCGGACGCATTGCGCAGGGCGGGGATCACCATCCACCGCCACCGAGACCATTTCGCGGTGGATGCGGCCGACGAAGTGTGGCTCCCCGAGGTCGCACGCCGTGGATGGGTGTCCCTCACGCTCGACAAGGCGATACTGAGGAACGAGTTGGAGCGCGACGCCGTGTTCGTCTCAGGCGCGCGTCTGATCCTTTTGTCGGGCGCCAACGCACCCGTTCCGAATCTCGCCCGCAACTTCATCAACACCTACGAGCGGGTGAACGCGTTTCTGCAACGGGAACCCGCGCCGTTCATCGCGCGGGTGAAACGCCCCAATCCGCTGTCGGATGTAGAACTCGGGAAGCCGGAAACGATCGAGATGCCTCTCTCGCTGCAGGCATGGCGGGATCGTAGATAACCGGAGCCGAGAAGTTCGATCTGGACGATCTCGCACCTTTAATTTTGAAGCGCCCTGACTCGAGTCCGCGTCAGGGCGCTTCTCACATTCGGAAATCGTTTCGGCTCAGTTGTTCGCCTCCATCGCAGGGGGGAGCGAGGTGTAGAAGTCTTCGCGGAAGCGTCGCATGTAGGAGGCGAGGAGCTCGTCCACGCGCGCGGGGTCGGGGGAGGCGACGGCGAGGCCGACGTGGTGGCGCTTGTTCATCCGCCAGACGATCTCCGGGTCGGAGTAGGCGGAGGTGTCCGGCCACTCCTGGCGCGCGAGCGTCACCAGAAGGCCACCGTGGTCGCGGCGCGCGTCCGGGACGGTGTACTCGTGGCCGCGCGCATCGGCCACTTCCACGCGCGCCCACTCGCGCCACAGGTTCACGCCGGTGGCCGCTTCTACCATCTCCACGATGTTGGCGCCGCCTACCCGCGCGGCTGTCTCCAGGAAGTACAGCTTGCCGTCGTCGTGGCCGCGGATGAACTCGGTGTGCAGCACGCCGCGCAGGATGCCGAACGTCTGCGCCACCACCGAGTTCATCGCCCGCAGCTCCTCCGCCTCGGCCGAGGTGCGGTCCAGCGTGCGCGTGGAGAAGAGCCCGCCGCCGTGGTACACGTCGAAGGGGGGATCGAAGTAGCCGTTGGCCTCGGCGAAGACGATCTCGCGCTTCCACACCACCGAGTCCACGTGGAAGACCTTTCCCGGTACGAAGTGCTCCAGCACGTGGAACGACTGCTTGTCGCCCAGCTCGTCCAGGGCGCGCCAGAGCTGCTCGGAATCGTGGATCTTGCGGATGCCCATGGCCGACGCGGCGGTGCGCGGCTTGAGCACCCAGGGCGCCGGCACGCGGGCCATGTAGTCGCGCAGCCGATCGTAGTTGATCACCGGCGCGAACTCGGGGACGCGGATGCCGGCCTCCTCGGCGCGCATGCGCATCGCCAGCTTGTCGCGGAAGTAGCGCACGGTGGTCTCGCCCATCCCGGGCACGCGCAGGTGCTCGCGCAGCGCGGAGGCCATCTCCAGGTCGTACTCGTCCAGCGGGACGATGCGCGCGATGTCCTCCGACCGCGCCAGGTAGCTGACGCCGTGGAAGACGTCGTCCCGATCGTAGAGGTCGGGCATGTAGTAGACCTCGTCGATCGCCTCGCGCGGCCAGTTCTCCTCGCGCAGCTTCTCCACCGTCAGCAGGAGGACGCGGCAGCCGAGCCGCTTGCACTCGCGGAGGAACTCTTCGCCCTTGAAGAAGGAGGCGACGCAGAGGACGGTGACCGGGCGTGGGGCGTTCACGGATCTCACGGGGAATGGGTGGCTCGTGCGCGGCTCGCCCCGCCCGCGACGCAGGGGATGTGCCCGCCGCCGATGCCGCGTGTGGTTGCCTTTGGCGCTCTGGCGCGTGAAGTTGGATGCGACCATGGTTCACCCATCGCCAAGTCCTTTTCCCGCATGCACCTTCCATCCACACGCTGGGCGATCGCGGCCGCCATACTCGTCGTCGCGCTGGCGGCGTGGAGCCGGGTGCGGCCGTCGAACACGCGCGACTGGACGCCGGACAACGCGCGCGTGGCGTGGGCCGAGCTGAAGGGCGATTCGGTGGTCGTCCACAACGTCCGCAACGCGCGCTACAGGACGGAGAACGATTACACCGTGGCGTGGGAGGACCGCGCGTACGACCTGCGGCGGCTGCGCACGGCGTGGTACGCGGTGGAGCCGTTCGAGGACGACTGGCGCGGGCCGGCGCACACGTTCGTCTCGTTCGGCTTCGACGACGGGCAGTTCCTGGCCGCCTCGGTGGAGATCCGCAAGGAAAAGGGGGAGACGTTCTCACCGCTGAAGGGGCTGCTGCGGCGGTACGAGCTGATCTACGTGCTGGCCGACGAGCGCGACGTGGTGACGGTGCGCACCAGCCACCGCCGCGACCGGTGTACCTGTATCCCGTCCGCGCCACGCCGCCGCAGGTGCGTGCGATGCTGGAGGACGTGCTGCGGCGCGCCAACGAGCTGCGCGAGCGTCCCGAGTTCTACAACACCCTCACCAGCAACTGCACCAGCAACCTGGTTCGCCACGTCAACCGCATCGCGCCGCGCCGGGTGCCGTGGAGCCCGCGCACCCTCCTCCCCGGCTACTCCGACGCGCTGGCCTACGACCTGGGCTTGATCGACACCGACCTCCCGTTCGCGCAGGCCCGTGAGCGCTTCCACATCAACGAACGCGCCCTCAAGCACGCCGACGATCCCGCCTTTTCGCTCCGCATCCGCGAGAGCGCGATCGATGTGCGTGCTAAGCCCGCATCGTAAGTCTTTTCTCCGTGGCTTCAGTTCTTTCTGTGTCCTCTGTGTGAGGCTTTTCTTCTACGGTCGCGGCGTGCGGTCGCCGAGCAGCGCGTCGAGGCCGGCGGTCTGGGCCACGTCCAGCACGTAGGCCTCGTCGTCCGGTTTGCGGAGCCAGGGGAAGGCAAGGACGGGGACCGGGGCCAGGAGCTCGGAGAGGGCCTCCAGGTTGGTGGCTTCGGCGATGCCGGGGGTCTCGGGGCTGAGCGAGTTGAGCACGACGCCGCGCACGCGCAGGCCGGCGTCGTGGGCCGCGCGCACGGTGAGGAGGGTGTGGTTGATGGCCCCCATGCGGTTCCCCGCCACCACCACCACGTCCAGCTCCCACTGCACAAAGAGCCCGTCGAACGCCACGTCGCGCGTCAGGGGCACGAGCAGGCCGCCGGCGCCCTCCACCAGCACGGCGTCGCGCCCGTCGGCGAGGCGGGCGAAGGCGGCGTCGAGGAGTCCGAGGTCCACCTCGGTGCCGGCGCGCGTGCTGGCCACCCAGGGCGCCAGCGGCTCGGCGATCAGCACGGGGCGCACGTCCGAGATGGGGTCGTCGCCGCCGGCGGCGGCCTGGAGGCGGCGGGCGTCGCTGGCGGGATCGTCGGGCTTCACGCCGGCTTCCACCGGCTTCATGGCGGCCACGCGCAGTCCGCGGCTGCGCAGGATGCGCAGGAGCACGGTGGCGATCATCGTCTTCCCCACCCCGGTGTCGGTGCCGGTCACACCCAGTCGGATCATGCGCGCTCCAGGAAGCGTTCGGCGAGAGGCACGTGCCGCCGGCGGGGCGGTGGTGCGGCATGAGGAAGGTACCGCCGCGGTCCGGTGAGCGGAATGCCCGGGAAAGGAAGTACGTAAGTACGTAAGTGCGTGAGTGCGTGAGTGCGCTGATGCGTTATTGCGTTATTGCGTTATTGCGGGGATGCGCGGCCGCCGTCGCACCCACCCCTTTGTCATCCTGAGAGAGCCGCCTCGCGAATGCCCGCCGCGACCCACACTTTGGCGGCGACCGAAGGATCTAGCCGGCGATGCACGAGGATCGCGATTTACCTCGAGCCCCTCGTAGCGCGCAGTAGATCCTTCGCTCCGCGCCAGAGTTTGGAGACGGGCAGAGGCCTGTGCCGCGCGTCGCTCAGGATGACAAAATGCGGGGATGACCACGGGACCCCAACCTACGCTGCGCTTCAGCAGTTTCGCACTCACACCCGAACGCACCCAGGCCCAACGCACAAACGGCCAACGGCTCGACGCACTAACGCACTAACGCACTAACGCACTTTCCCTCCCTGTTTCAGCCCGGACATCGGCGCCCGCACCGCGGGCCACGGGTTTGCAGTGCCGGGAGTGACCACAGTGGACACCACCCCGATCGAGGAGAGACGATGGCGAAGAACGATGCGGCGCTGATGGCCGCGCTCAATGACCTGCTCCAGCTCGACCACGACGCGGTCGCCTCGTACCAGGTGGCGATCGACGCGGTGTCCACGGAGACGCTCAAGCGCAAGCTCCGCCAGTTCAAGCGCGACCACCAGCGCCACGTCGCCGAGATCGGTGAGCTGGTGAGGGCGCTCGGCGGTACGCCGGTGACGGCGCCGCACCTCTCCACCGGGATGCTGAAGCTGGCGGTGCAGGCCCTCGGCGCGGCGGGCGGCGACCGCGCGGTGCTCCTCGCCTTCCGCACCAACGAGTGGGAGAGCGCCAACAAGTACGCCCGCGCCGCTGCCCGCCGCTTTCCGCCCGAGGTGCGCGAAGTCATCGCCCGCGGCGCCGAGGACGAGGCCAAGCACTATAAATGGGCCGTCGACTCGCTGGAGAAGCTCGGCGCCGGCGACACCACCGTCCTCGGCCGTGTGGAGCAGGTGATGGAGCGGCTCCACGGCGGCGCCGCGCTGGGTCTGGAAGCCGTCGAGCGCCTCGTCGCCTCCACCCGTGCCACCGTGGCGGCGCGCAGGGAAGCCGGCGCCAAGAAGGCTCCTCGCAAGCGCTCCGCTTCGGGTGGGACGGGCGCCGCGAAGAAGAGCGGCGGAGCCAGGAAGAGCTCGTCCGGAGCCCGGCAGAGCACGTCCAGCGGAGCGAAGAAGTCGTCCGGTGGCGCGAAGAAGAGCACGCGGAGCTCCGGCTCGTCGTCGTAAGCTTTGCCGCCCGCGGGGCTGGGGAATGATGCTCGGCCCCGCGAGGAGGTGCGGAGGAGTGACGCCGCGGCGGTGGTGGTCGTGGGCGGCGGGGTGATCGGCTCCAGCATCGCGCTGCACCTGCGGGAGCGGCTCGGCGGCGCGCGCGTGGTGGTGGCCGAGCGCGATCCGGCGTACGCCCGCGCGTCGTCGCGCCTGGCGACTGGCGGGATACGGCAGCAGTACGGATCGCCGCTCAACGTTGCGCTGGCGAGGCACAGCGTCGGCTTCTACAGGCGCTTCGACGAGCTAACGGCTGCCACGGCGCGGCCGACGCGCGCCTGGTTCCGCGAGCGCGGCTACCTCTTTTTGGCTGATGCGGAGGGCGCGGCCGGGCTGGAGCGGCGCTTCCGTGCGCAGCGCGAGCGGCGCCGCGTGCGAGCTGTGGACTCCGGACCGCATTCGCGCCGAGGTGCCGGGGCTGCGAGTGGACGACGTCGTGCTCGGCATCTTCGGCCCGGAGGACGGCTACCTCGATCCGCGCGAGGTGCTGGCCGGCCTGCGCGCGCTGGCGGAGCACGCCGGCGCCGAGTACGTGCACGGCGAAGTGGTGGAGGTAGAGCGGAGCGGGGGGCGTGTGTCGGGGGTCAGGCTGGAGACCGCCGCGGGCGAGCGACGCATCGAGGCGCCCGTCGTGGTGAACGCGGCGGGCGCCTGGGCCGCGTCGGTGGGGCGCGCGGCTGGCGTCGATGTCCCCGTCACGCCGGTCCGGCAGCACCTCTTCCGGCTGGAGATGGAGGAGGGGCTGCCATCGTCCATCCCCAT
>DASVVI010000399.1:0-11445 GCA_036386635.1 Longimicrobium sp. | reverse complement strand
CTGTTCATCTGCATCTGGAACCAGAGCAGCGCGGGGTCGGTGCGGAGCGGCGGACGGGCGAAGCGGCTGGTGGGGAAATACAGGTAGACGAACTCCCCGCGGTTCATCAGCAGCGTGCGGAGCTCGGCCGTGTCCTGCGTTTCCACCGCGCGTACGAAGCGGCGCACCAGCTCGCCGCGCGAGGTGGCGCCGCCGGAGAGGGAGTCCACCTCCGGCAGGCCGGTGCGGAAGCGGCGCATCGCTTCCGCGGGCGGGAAGATGCTGTCGACGACGGCCGGTGATTGCGCGGCGAGGGGAGCCGCGGGCGCGTCGGGGGCGCACGCGGCGAGGATGGCGGTCAGCAGGACGGTGGACCTCATCATGCTCAGTTGCGGACATAGGTCGTCCAGTTCGCCCACCAGCGGGCGCCGGCCGGGTCGGCGGCGCCGCGGTAGGTGGTGCCGGTGACTGCGGTGCCCGCCTTTGTGGCGAGCGTGCCGGTAAAGGTGGCGAGGCCGCCCGTGCGCGCCGCGGAGGTGACGGAGGGATGCCAGTCCAGGCCGGCCGCGCCGCGCGATACGTCGAAGCTGCCGAAGAGCGAGGCGGTGGCGGAGGGGGAGGTCTCGATGGCGTTGGCGGCGGCATCCACGGTGAAGCGGCCGCTCCCGGACTCGAAGAGGGTGCCGTTCTCCGCCGCCAGGACGTTGCGGATGGACAGGTCGCCCGCGGTGATGCGGTCGTTGGTGGCGGCGTCGCGGATGGCGAGGGCGGCGCCCGGCCAGCGCGCGATGATGCCGTTCACGTAAAAGCCCCCCGCCCCGCGCCGCAGAACCCCCCCGAACCCGCCCGCCGCCGGCACCACACCCGGGCCCGTGCCGTTCATGGTGAAGTTGGCGAAGACCGGAATCGTGTGCGGCTGCGAGCTCTGGCCCGCGATGCAGTTGGCGCCGCTGCACCCGTCCACCTCGAAACCCTGGGGATCGGTGGAGCTGTTCCCCGAGCCGGCGCGCGGCGTCAGGATGGTGCTCTGCAGCGCGATCAGGAACTGGTTGCGCCCCACGAACCCTTCCGACGCATCGAAGTGGTCGTCGCCCGATTCGTAGGAGACGAGGTACTTCGCGTCCACCGCGCCGCCGAACCACTCGAACGAGTCGTCGAGGCCCGCCATCGTCTGCACGTAGTTGATGCGCGTGCCGCTGCCGACGGCGGCCAGGGTGAGCGAGTTCAGCTCCGCGTCCGGCACGGGGCCGAAGCCGGCGAACTCGATGCGCACGTAGCGCAGCTCGCCGCTGTCGTCGGCGTTGCTGGTGCCGCCGGCGTAGTTGACGGCCACGTTGCTGCCGCCGGTGTTGGAGCCCTCCAGGATCACCGGATCGCCGCGGTTGATGATGCCGTTGCCCACCAGGATCAGCCCGCCCCAGTCGCCCGGCTGCCGCTGCCCTGCCGCGCGGTGCGAGGTGAAGACGATCGGCCGCGCCTCGGTGCCCACCGCCAGGATCTTGGCGCCGCGCAGGACGAAGAGCGCCGAGTTGGCGTTCCCCTCGATGCGTGTGCCGGCGTCGACCGTCAGCGTGGCGCCGTTTGCGACGTGAACCCAGTTGTTCAGCACGTACAGCGTGTCCGCGTGGAGCCGGCGGTTGCTGGTGAAGTCGGACGAAAGAGCCACCTCGGGACGGTTGCTGGTCGCGACCATCGCCTCGGGGCCGAAGTCGCTGCGCCCGCTTCCCTTGAGCGCCGCCACGCGGTAGCGGTAGCTGGTCTCGGGAAGGAGCCCGGTGTCGTCGTACGTCACGGACTGGACGGTGGCAACCTTGGTCCAGTCGGTGGAGGTGCCGGTGGCGCGCTCCAGGTCGTAGCCGCTCGCGTCCGGCACCGCGTTGAAGCTCACGCGCACCGACGACGGGCCGGTAGGCGTGGCCACGAGCCCGGTGGGGGCGAAGAGCTCCTCGTTCGTGGGGCTGCCGTCGCACGCGGCCACGGCGACCAGCGCCAGGGCGGCCAACCACCTGCGGGATGCTGCGATCATTGCGCTTTTCTGCTCGGGTTTAAGAAGATCCGGCGGCGCCTTCGCAGCGCCGCCGGAATCCTAGCGGGGCGACGTATCCGCCCCGCGCATGCCCTGTCGCGATCGTGTCACGGGGTCATCGCTTCAGCGTCGCCCCCACGCTCAGCGTGCGCCCCATGCGGTGGTACTCGCGCACCAGGTCGCCCTGGCGCACCTCGTACGGCTCGTCCAGCAGGTTGCGCGCGTCCACCTTGGCCTCCACGCCGCGGCCCACCGGGAAGCGGAGCGAGAGGTCCAGCACGTGGCGCGGCAGCTCGTACACGTCGGGGAGCGGAGCCTCGGCCGCGCTCACGATGCGGCGGCCGGCGACGTTAAAGAGCAGCGTGGCGCTGGTGCCGCCGTCCGCGTAGGTGACGCCGGTGTTCAGCACGTAGGGCGACTGCCCCACCATCGGGCGCCGGTCGCTTGTCTTGCTGCTCAGCGAGTCGCCGATCTCGATGCGGCTGCGCATCAGCGTCGCGTTGGCGAACACCGTCAGCGGCTCCAGCGTCTCGGAGAGCATGCCGAGGTCAGTGCGCATCTCCGTCTCCAGGCCGTAGTTGGTGGCCTGGCGCGCGTTTACAAAGGTGACGACGGGCGTGCCGGAGGTGGCGAGATAGACGCGCTCGATGGGGTCGTGGAAGCGCTTGGCGAAGAGGCCGAAGCTCAGAAGCTGGCCGCTCCCCGGGTACCACTCCCAGCGCGCGTCGGCGTTGTCGATGAGGGCGCGGCGCAGATCGGGGTTGCCGCGCACGCTCTCGCCGCCCAGAACCTCGCGGTACAGCACCGGCGCCAGCTCGCGGTACTCGGGGCGGCTCAGAGTGCGCGTGAGGGAGAAGCGCAGGTTGTGCACGTCGGTGAGCGACACGTTGACCGCCGCGCTCGGCAGCACGTCCGTGTAGCTGGGGCGCGAAGTCACCGCCGCGCCGCTGGTGGGCGCCGCGTTCAGCACCACCTCGGACCTCTCCAGCCGCGCGCCGCCGATGAAGCGCACCTTTTCCATCAGCGCCAACTCCACCATCCCATATCCGCTCGCCAGCCGGTCCTCGGCGTCGTACGAGCCGCCCGCGCCCAGCGGCGTCACGTTGAAGATGCGGCTCCCCGGCTGGGTGTAGCGCCCGTCGAAGATCTCCTCCGGCCGCGCCTCCCGCTGCTCGCGCGTGAGCGTGCCGAGAGCGGAGATGCTGTACGCGTGGTTGTCCGCCTGGCGGTCCGTGGCGCGGTACAGCCCGCCGAACTTGATACGGTGCCCGCCGATCTCGCGCTGGAAGTTGGCCGCGCCCTCCAGGCTCGTCTCACGCAGGTCGCTGAAGGTGCGCACCGCCCCCTCGTTGCTCCCCCCGAACCAGGCCGGCGCCAGCTCCACGCCCGTGGCCGGGTCGCGCTCGCGGGCGTACACGATCTCCGACCGGTCCGGCTCCACCCGCTCCACGCCGCTCGAGGTGAACGACCAGTCCACGCGGTTGCGCCCGGCGATCAGGTACTCGCCCGAAAGCTGGTTGCTGCGCACGCTGCGCTCCACGTAACGGAGCCGTTCGATGTCCAGCGGCAGGTTGGCGTTGATCCGCTCGGTGAAGCCGCTCTCGCGCCGCGCCTCGTTGTCCGCGCCGCGGTTGTACGAGTTGTTGAGCGACAGGCGCCCCGCCGTCCCCAGCTTCGTGCTCACGTTGAAGAGGCCGCCCCACAGCACGCTCGTGCGCCCCGTGGTCCCCGCGAACTGCGACTCGATCTGCGGACGCGCATCCTGCCCCGCGATCACCGTGGCGCGGATCTGCTCCTGCGACGCCTCGGTGGCGCGCGTGTAGGTGCCGGACGCCAGGTAGCCCACGTCGCGCCCAAAGATCCCCCGCGTGCCGCCGAGCGAGAAGCCGCTGGAGAGGTTGGGAAGCTCGCTGGCCGGACGCGCGCTCCACGTGTTGCGGAACGAGCCGGCGATCCGCGTCATGTCGTCGCGCGTCAGGTTGGCGAAGCTGCCCGCGCCGCGCACCATGAACGGCACCTCGCGCGAGCGCCCGCCGAAGGCCAGCCACTCGTTCCCCGCGCTCGGCGCAAAGGGGAGGGTGCGGGCCGTGCCCACCGTGTTGTAGGCGGATGCAAAGGAAAAGGTGAACGTCGGCCGCGCCGGGAACTCGCGGGTGCGGATGTTCACCTGCGCGCCGCTGAAGTCGCCCGGCTGGTCCGGCGTGAACGTCTTCGATGTGGTGATCGACTGCAGGAGCGCGGCGGGGAAGAGGTCGAGCGGCACCACCTTGCGCTCCGGCTCGGGGCTCGGGATGCGGGCGCCGTTCAGCGAAGTGGTCGTGTAGCGCTCGCCGAGCCCGCGCACGAAGACGTACTTGCCATCCTGCACCGTCACGCCGCTCACCCGCTGCACCGCCTGCGCGGCATCCGAGTCCGGGCTCCGGGCGATCTGCTCTGAGGTGACGCTGTTGACCACGCCGACCGCCGTGCGCTGCTCGTCCAGCGCCCGCGCGACGCTCCCCCGCTCGCGCGCCGCCGTCACCGTGATCCCGCCCAGCGACACCGCCTGCGCCGCCAGCGAGATGTCGAGCGTCACGGCGTTGGCTCCCACCTGCACCCCCGTCACCGTCTTCGTCGCGTGCCCGATGTGCGACGCGGCCACGCTGTACGTACCGCTCGGCACACCGCGGATCGTGAACGTCCCATCGACGCCCGTAACGGCGCTGCGCACGGGCTGCACGATCACGGCGACGCGCGCCCCGGCGACGGGCTGGCCGGTGGCTGCATCCACCACCCTCCCCCCGATCCGCCCCGCCTGCGCGGCGGCGATGCTGGGGAGGAGGGCCAAAAGAAACACTGCGAGTGCGGTCCTCAGGGATCGGCTCGGCATTCGTCACGTACTCCGTTGAAGAAGGGCCGGCGCGCGCGCCGGCCTCGGCGTACTGTGACGATAGCCGTGCTTCACATCGGTAGGAGCTTCGGGGAGTCACCGTCCCGTCACGAACCGGGAACAGGATGGGTGGTGGGGCCAGAGATGATAACGACGCGGGATGACGGCAACGGGGGATGAATCCCCCGGCTGAAACCACGCGAAGACGGCTGAAGCCGTCTCGAACGCCGCCGGCCGCGGTGCACGCCCGTGACACGGGCGCGATGAATCGCGCCCCTACGGTATCCGTGCGGCGCACAACGCGGTTCTCCCCCTCACCCGCCCTGCGCCCCCGCAGGCGGGGAGGGGGTCGGGGGGAGGGGGCCCTCACCGTCCCGCCGCCCGCTCGACCTCGCGGTCGTGCATCTCCTCCTCCACCACGTCCGGCGCGGGGAGGA
Organism: Longimicrobium sp.; assembly: GCA_036386635.1. Taxonomy (GTDB): domain Bacteria; phylum Gemmatimonadota; class Gemmatimonadetes; order Longimicrobiales; family Longimicrobiaceae; genus Longimicrobium. The sequence continues at coordinate 6,134 of DASVVI010000399.1, read as the reverse complement.
GGAAGCGGATGGTGGTGCCGTGGCCGGGGGTGCTCTCGGCATCGACGGTGCCGCCGTGGGCTTCGACGAGGTGCTTGACGATGGCGAGGCCGAGGCCGGTGCCGCCCTCCTCGCGCGAGCGGGCGGCGTCGGCGCGGTAGAAGCGCTCGAAGATGCGGGGAAGGTGCGCGGCGGAGATGCCCGCGCCGTTGTCCGTCACGGAGACCTGGATCCACTCGCGCCGGTCTCCGCGCTGGCCGGCGGAGCGCGCGCTCACCTCGATGCGCCCGCCCTCGGGGACGTAGCGGATCGCGTTGCCCACCAGGTTCGACAGGATCTGGCGGAGCGCGGCGGGGTCCGCGAAGACGAACTCGTGCTCCGGCGGCACGTCGGTCACGAACTCGACGCGCTTCCTCTCCATCTGCACGCGGCCGGGGGCGATCGCCTCGTGCGCCGTTTCGGTGATGGAGACGATCTCCGGCTCCACGCGGAAGCCGCCGCTCTCGATGCGCGACAGGTCCAGCAGGTCGTCCACGATGCGCTGCAGGCGATCCGCGTTGGCCTTCACCGTCTCCACGAACTGGCGGCGTAGCGCGGGCGGAAGGTCCTCGTCCAGAAGCGTCTCGCTGAAGCCGCGGATGGCGGTGAGCGGCGTCTTGAGCTCGTGCGACGCGTTGGCCACGAAGTCGCGCCGCACGTCCTCCAGCCGGCGGAGCGCGGAGACGTCCAGGAACACCATCACCGCGCCGCCGCCGGGGAGCGGCTGCGCGGTGGCCAGAAGGCTGCGCCCGTCCTGCGTCAGCTCCGCGGGGCGCACCTGGGCGCCCTCCAGCACCCGCCGCACCACATCGAGGAACGCCGGCCTGCGCGCCACCTCCTGCGGGGAGAGTCCGCGCGGGTCACCCACCAGGTTGAAGATGCGGCGCGCGGCCGGGTTGGTGCGCCGCACGTGCCCCTCGGCGTCCAGCGCGATGACCCCCTCGGCCATGGAGTCGATCAGCGCCTGCATCTCCGCGCGCTCGCCCTCGAGCTGGCGGAGGCGGCGCTGCAGCTCGCCGGCGAGGAGGTCCAGCGCGTCCGCGAGCTCGCCCAGCTCGTCGCGCCCGCCCAGCCGCGCGCGGCGCGAGAGGTCGCCGGCGGCCATGGCGCGCGCCGCCCTCACGATCTGCCGCAGCGGCTGCGTGATGGCGATGGAGAAGCCGAGCGAGAGGAGCCCCGCCAGCACCAGCGCCACGAGCCCCACGCCAAAGATCCCGCGCTGCACCCGCGCCACCGCCGCGTACATCTCGCTGAGCGGATCGGCGATGCGGATGACATTTCCATCCGCCGCCTGCAGCGCCATGTAGAGCTGCTCGTCGCCCAGCGAGCTGCTGAGCCGGATCGCTACGCCGACGCGGTCCCGTGCCTGCCGCGCATCGCGGATCTCCGGGCGGTCGGAGTGGTTCTCCAGACGCGCCAGCCCCGCCGCATCCACCTCCGAATCGCCCAGCACCCGCCCATCCGGCGCGACGATGGTGACGCGCCGGTTGCTGAGCGCGCCGAGCCAGTCCGCCACCTCGTCAGGCTGAGCGGTGGGGCGGGTGGCGTACAGCTCGCGCGCCAAAAACAGCTCCCGCCGCAGATCCGCGGAGAGCCGTTCGGTGAGGTGCGTGCGCAGCGTGGAGCCCACCCCCAGCGTGAGCGCCACCACCACCGCCGCGATCAGCGCCAGGTACGAAAGGAAGAGCTTCTGGTCCGCCCTCAGCCGCAGCGTCATTCAGTCATCCTTTAACAGCAGGACTCACGCAGAGGCGCAGAGACGCAGGAGAGAACTCCGCGCCCTCTCCCTGCGTCTCTGCGCCTCTGCGTGAGATTGCAGTTCCGCCGTTCAGCGGGCCGGAGGCTCGGTACGGAAACGGTAGCCGAAACCGCGTACCGTCTCGATCCAGTCCGCCTCGTCGCTCAGCTTGTTGCGAAGGCGCTGCACGTGCATGTCCACCGTGCGCGTGGCGATGTTGGCGGTCACCTCCCACACGGCTTCCAGGAGCTGGCGGCGCGTCTGCACGCGGCCGCGGCGCTCCATCAGGGTGAGGAGGAGGCGGTACTCGGTGGGGGTCAGTTCCAGCGGCAGGCCGCCGACCTCGGCGCGCGCGGCGCCGGAATCGACCGAGAAGGGGCCCACGCGCACCACCTTGCCGCCGCGGCCAACCGGCGGCGCCTGCTGCACGCGCCGCAGCACCGCGCCCACGCGCAGGATCAGCTCCTGCGGCGAGAACGGCTTGGCCACGTAGTCGTCGGCCCCCTGCCGCAGCCCCTGGATGCGGTCCTGCTCCTCGCGCCGGGCAGTCAGCAGGATGACGGGGATGTCCAGCGTCTCCGGGCGGCGGCGCAGCTCCTCCAGCACCTGCAGGCCGCTCATGCCGGGGAGCATCAGGTCGAGGACGATGAGGTCCGGGCGCTCCACCTCGGCCGCGCGGATCGCCTCGGGGCCGGTGGATGCGGTGCGGACGCGGTACGACTCGCGCGCCAGGTGATACGCCACGAGCGCCGAGATGTCGGGCTCGTCGTCCACCACCAGGATGTGTGCGTTCAGCGGCTTCACGGCCTCGGCCTTGTCGTGGCTGGGCAATCCCACGAAGTCGGGGAGCCCGCGGGCAAGATGAGGCTTCCAGGAAGCGGTCGGCAAGGTTCACCTCCATAGGGGAGCACGACACGTGCATCGTCCCGTGGAGTGTAACGGGCGCCGGTAACGCCGGAGTAACGATCCCGAACGAGCGGGGCGACGATGGGCACCCAACGTTCTCGGGCTCCCGGCTGTCATTCACAGGGTAGCCCTGTCATCCGACCATCAAGGACCGCCCCTCGTTCCGGGGCGCGTGGAGCCGCATGCCGTATCTCAGAGCGCTGGTCTGCGCCATCCTCCTCGCCCCGGCCGCGCTGGCGGCGCAGGTGGGCGTCACTACGGACCTCCTCACCGGGCGCGTCACGGGCCCCACGGGCGCGCCCGTATCCGGCGCCACCGTGGAGGCCGTCTCCGCCGAGGGGAACCTGCGCAGGTCGACCACCACGCGTCCAGACGGGCGCTACACGCTGACCTTTCCGGATGGCGGGGGGCGCTACCAGCTTCGGGTGACCGCGCTGGGCTTCGCGGCCGCCACCGCCGTCGCCGCGCGCGAGGCGGACGAGGACGTGCTGGTCACCAACTTCCGCCTGGGCGAGCGGGCGGTGGCGCTGGAGGGAATCACGGCCCGCGCCAGCCGCACCCCGCCTCCCAGCAACAACGCGGCGGGTGGCACCGAGCGCACCCTCCCCGGCGAGACCGTCAACCGCCTCCCGCTGGAGGACAACGATCCCGCCCGGATCGCCACGCTCAGCCCCGGCGTCGTCGCGGTGACGCAGGGCGATTCGAGCGAGGCGCGCGGGTCGTTCTCGGTGGCGGGGCAGCGGGCGGCGCTCAACCAGGTGACGCTGGACGGCGCGTCGTTCACCTCCGCGCTCTCCGGCGGGCAGTCGGGAGGCGGGTCGCCGCTGGGGATTCCGCAGGAGGGGGTGCGCGGCACGCAGGTGGTGACCAACACCTACGACGTGGCGCGCGGGCAGTTCTCCGGCGGGCAGGTGGCGCTCACCACGCGGCGCGGATCGAACCAGTTCAACGGCTCCTTCCAGTACCAGCTTCGCGATCCCAACCTGCAGGGCAACGCGGGCGTGCCGTCATGGGGCGGCGGCTTCACCCAGAACCGCTTCAGCGGCGGGCTGGGCGGGCCCATCGTGCGCGACAAGCTCTTCTACTACCTGTCGTTCCAGGCGCAGCGCCGCAGCGACGAGCTGTACTCCCTCACCCCCGGCGACGACGACGCGGTGCGCGCGCTGGGCGTGAGCCCGGAGTCGGTAGACCGCTTCCTGGGCGCCCTGCAAACGCGGTACGGCGTGAACGGGCGCAGCGGCCTCTTCGAGCGGACCGGCGATGCGCTCACCACGCTCGGCCGGGTGGATTGGAACCTGACGCAGCGCCACACCCTCGCCCTGCGCGGCAACCTGAGCCTCTACGAGCAGGACAACGCCCGCATCGGCTTCCTGGAGACGCTGGGCAACGGCGGCGAGGTGGGGACGAGCGGCGGCGGCGGGCAGCTCACCCTCACGTCACGCTTCGGCGCGGGGTGGATCAACGAGCTGCGCGCCTCCGTGAACCGCGACGAGCGCGACCAGAACGCCTACGAGCAGGTCCCCGAAGGCCGCGTACGTGTCGCATCCGAGCTCGGCGAAGGTGATCGGGGCGTGGCGACGCTGGTGTTCGGCGGCGACCGCCAGCTTCCCACCCTCACGCGCGAGACGACGACGGAGCTGAGCGACGAGCTCTCCTTCCTCTTCCGCGACCGGCACCGGTTGCGTGTCGGTGCACTCTTCAACCACTCGGCGTTCCGGCAGGAGAGCACGCCGGACCGCTTCGGAACGTTCGAGTTCGAGTCGCTGGAGGCGTTCGAGGAGGGGCGGCCCACGCGCTTCACCCGCTCGCTCACCACGCGCGAGACGGAGGGCGGCGGGGTCAACGCGGCCATCTACGTGGGCGACACCTGGCGTCCGCTGGACCGCGTGCAGCTCACCTTCGGCGCCCGCGGCGAGGCGACGCGCTTCGACGAGTCCCCCGCCCGCAACCCCGAGATCGAGCGCCTCTTCGGCTACCGCACCGACTTCATCCCAAGCGAGCTGCACGTGAGCCCGCGGTTGGGCTTCTCGTGGCGGCTGAACGAGCAGGGCGCGCCGCTTAGGCTGGTGCGCGGCGGTGTGGGCGAGTTCCGCGGCCGTGCTCCGTTCTCCCTCTTCGCCTCCGCGCTCGACCAGACGGGCCTCGCCACGGGCGAGACGCTGCTGGAGTGCGTGGGCGCGCGCGTGCCGGTGCCGGACTGGGGGGCGTACCAGCGCGACCCCTCCGCCATCCCCACCTCCTGCGCGGACGGCGGCGTGGGCCAACCCGTGCTGCGCCTGCCCACGGTGACGGTGTTCGATCCGGAGTTCGGGGCGCCGCGCTCGTGGCGCGCATCGCTCGGCTTCCAGACGCAGCTCCGCCCGCGGCTGAACGCCAGCATCGACGTGAGCCAGGCGTGGGGCGTGAACCTGTACGGCGTGCGCGACCTCAACCTGCGCGACGATGCCCCCGCCTTCGCGCTGGCGTCCGAGGGCGGGCGCCCGGTCTACGCGCCGGCCTTCGCCATCACGGCGACGGGTCAGATCCCCTTCTTCGCATCGCGAGAGAACCCGGAGCTCTCCAACGTCTTCGCGGTCGATTCGGATCTGGGCTCACGCAGCACGCAGGGGACGCTAGGCTTCAACGGGCAGCTTCCGCGGCGGATCTCCTTCCAGACTTCGTACACCTTTTCGCGCGTCCGCGACCAGTCGTCGTTCTCGTCCGGCGCGCCGCGCTCCGGCTTCTCGCAGCCGACCACGGCGGGGAACCCCAACGTGCGCGAGTGGTCCACCAGCGACCTGGAGCGGCGCCACTCGCTCGTCACCGTCCTGGGCGTCCCCTTTGGCCAGGCGTGGGAGGTGACGCTGATCGGCCGCGCCACCAGCGGCAACCCGTTCACCCCGCTCGTCGGCGGCGACATCAACGGCGACGGCGCGCGCAACGACCGCGCGTTCGTCTTCGCCCCTGGCGCGTCGGGCGACACGGCGGTTGCCAACGGGATGGCGCGCCTGCTGGACGGCGCGGAGGGCGGCGTGCGCGAGTGCATCGAGTCGCAGCAGGGCTCCATCGCCGGCCGCAACAGCTGCCGCGGCCCGTGGACGGGGACGCTCGACCTGCGCGGCACCTTTCGCCCGCAGCTCCCCACCCTCTCGCGCCGCCTCTCGGTGTCGCTGGATGTCACCAACCTCTTCGCCGGCGCGGACCTGCTCTTCAACGGCAGCGACAACCTGCGCGGCTGGGGGCAGCAGGGCTTCGGGCGCGACGAGGTGCTCCTCTACCCGCGCGGCTTCGACCCCGCGCAGAACCGCTTCCTGTACCAGGTCAACGAGCGCTTCGGCGAGACGCGCTCGCGCCGCGGCGGCTTCGGCTCGCCGTTCCAGGTGCAGCTCTCCGCGCGGCTGCTGATCGGGGCGCAGCAGCAGCAGGGCGGCGGCGGGCTGGCGGCGATCGGCGGCGGGCCCGGCGGCGGTGGGCCGGGCGGGTTCGGCGGGCA
>DASVVI010000398.1:0-1927 GCA_036386635.1 Longimicrobium sp. | reverse complement strand
GACCCGGTGCCGCCGTAGATCTCGGACGACTGGAAGACGTACCCACGCCGCTTGGAGAGGGAGACCAGCTTGTCCATCAGTTCGGTGTCCGCCATTTCCTGGATCCGTCGTATCGAATGTCCAAGGCGCCGGGCGCCATCGTGCTCGGAAAATCCGCAAGCTGGGGATATTAGCCCGCCGCCGGTACGGAGGCAAATCGGGGGGGCCCCCACCCCGCTCGTTACACTCGCTGCCCCTCCCCCAATAACGACCTGGGGGAGGGGCGCACGCGTGCATCTGTGCTCCAAACCAAAAAACTCCCCCCTCCCCCGGCTGTATCGGGGGAGGGGGGCTGGGGGGGAGAGGGCGGTACAGACCGGGTAGATTGGTAACAGAATAGACCGGGAGGAGGGGTGACAACTTCAGGGTAGAAGTGGGCGCACAGAGGAGGTGCGCTATGCCTTGGAGAGAGAGTAACGCCGTGACGGAGCGTTTGAAGTTCATCGCAGCCCACCAGTCGGGGCTGTACGGGATGACGGAGTTGTGCGTGCGCTTCGGGATCAGCCGCAAGACGGGCTACAAGCTGATCGCGCGCTACGCGGCCGAGGGTGCCGCTGGGCTGGAAGATCGAAGTCATGCTCCCCACCACTGCCCCCACCGGATCGGCTCTGAGGTGGAGGCTGCGCTCCTGGAGGTGCGGCGCGCTCACCCGAGCTGGGGCCCCAAGAAGCTGGTCGCCTACCTGGCTCCTCGCCGACCCGATCTGGTGCTGCCCGCCCCCAGCACGGCAGGTGCGCTGCTGGAGCGCAATGGGCTGATCACTCCGCGCAAGCGGCGGGTGGCGCGAAGCCCGCTTCCGCGCCCGGAGCGCCGCTCGGCGGAGGCCGCCAACACGATGTGGAGCATCGACTTCAAGGGCGAGTTCCGCACCCGCGACACACACCTCTGCTTCCCCCTCACCGTGCAGGACGTATGCACGCGCTACGTGCTCGGGATCACGGCCCTGGAGTCGACCGCGGGAGCCGGAGTACGAACCGCGCTGGAGGCACTCTTCCGGGAGCGAGGGCTGCCGGAGGTCATTCGCAGCGACAACGGGGTTCCGTTCGTCGCGCCGCATGGGCTCGTCCACGGGCTCTCACGCCTGCGGATCTGGTGGACCAAGCTGGGGATCGTGCATGAGCGCATCCAGCCGGGGCGGCCCGACCAGAACGGGCGGCATGAGCGCATGCACAAGACGCTCAAGGCGGAAACGGCACGTCCCCCGGCCGCAGATCGAGAGGCGCAGCAGGGACGCTTCGACGAGTGGTGCCGGGAGTACAACGAGGAGCGCCCCCATGAGGCACTGGAGCAGGCGCCGCCTGCTGCCCGGTATGAGCCTTCGAGGCGCGCGTACCCGGAACAACTCCCCGAAGCGGAGTACCCCGGCCACTTCGAAGTGCGCAGCGTCGCGCGCGGAGGGGAGATCCTCTTTCGGAAGAAGCACGTGTTCGTGAGCGAGACCCTCGCCAACGAGCAGGTCGCACTGGAGGAGATCGAAGATGGAGTGTGGGCGATCTGGTTCTACGACTGCCAGATCGCCCGACTGGATGAGCGCACGTTTCGCCTATCCTGAAGTGTTACCCATCCTCCCGGTCTGTTTTGTTACCCATCAACCGGGTTGTGCCGGCCCGCTGTTCCACGTGAAACCCTCACTCTGCCTTCCGCGCCGCCACCCCAAACATCAGCGGCAGATCAGGAACCCCCGGTGGCGAATAGAAGCGCCGCCCGTCGCGCCGCATCCCGGGAAACATCGGCCAGCCGTTGCTGTGCGGCCACTCGCGGAGCTGCTCCAGCACGAGGCCGGCGTCCAGCAGTGCCATGACCACGTCCGAGATCCCCCAGGCGAACTCCCAGGTGGGGTGCGGGTTGCGGAAGTCCTGCACGCCCGGCTCACCCTGCGCGCCGTGCA
>DASVVI010000397.1:0-6447 GCA_036386635.1 Longimicrobium sp. | reverse complement strand
CGGGCCGGGGCGAGCGCGGAGGCCGCCAGCTTCATCGCCGACGCGGGCGGGCCGGCGGTGTTCTGGGGGGTCTACCTGGCGATCGCGCTGCGCACGGCGTACGGACAGGGCCGCGCGCTGGCGATCGTCAAGGCGGCCGTGCTCGCCGTGGGGACGCTGGCCGTGCTCACCGTGTACCGCTTCATCCTCTTCCTGGCGACGTTCTACGGCCTGTAGCCACTGTTCCGCGGGCGCCGCGCGCGGTAAGCTGATGCCGGCCCGCCCGATCACGGCGGGCCGGCGTTTTTCCAACCGCACTCCAGCGACCCGGATGGCAAGACCTTCCCCCGGCAGCGAGCTTTCGCCGTACGCCGAGTTCCACCGCGGCGAGTGGGCGCGGCTGCGCGGCGCCACGCCGCTCACCCTCTCCGAGGCCGAGCTGGACGCGTTGCGCGGCGTGGACGGCCACGTGTCGCTGGAGGAGGTGTCGGACATCTACCTCCCCCTGTCGCGCCTGCTGAACCTGTACGTGGCGGCGGCGCAGCAGCTCTACCGCGTCACCGACACCTTTCTGGGGAGCCCGGCGGCGCGGGTGCCGTACGTCATCGGGGTGGCGGGGAGCGTGGCGGGGGGAAAGAGCACCACCTCGCGCATCCTGCAGGCGCTGCTGGCGCGCTGGCCAGACCACCCCAAGGTGGACCTGGTGACGACGGACGGCTTCCTGTATCCCAACGGGGTGCTGGAGGCGCGCGGGATCATGCACCGCAAGGGCTTCCCCGAGAGCTACGACGTGCGGAGGCTGATCCGCTTCCTGGCCGAGATCAAGGGCGGGGCAGAGGAGGCGCGCGCGCCGGTGTACTCGCACCTGATCTACGACATCGTCCCCGGCCAGGAGCTGGTGGTGCGCCGGCCGGACATCCTGATCGTGGAGGGCCTCAACATCCTGCAGACGGGCGCGCCGCAGCCGGAGCGGCCGGCGCGGCTCTTCGTATCCGACTTCCTGGACTTCTCCATCTACATCGACGCCAGCGAGCGCCACCTGGAGACGTGGTACATCCAGCGCTTCCAGCGGCTGCGCGAGACGGCGTTCCGCGACCCCACCTCTTTCTTCCACCGCTACGCCGTGGGGATGTCCGACGAGGAGTCGATCGCCTTCGCGCGCGAGGTGTGGGCCACCATCAACGCCGTTAACCTGCGCGAGAACGTCCTCCCCACGCGTGACCGCGCGCGGCTGATCCTGCAGAAGGGAAAGGATCACCGGGTGGAGCGGGTGCGGTTGCGGAAGCTGTGAGGGGGGCCCTCACCCCCGCTCGTTCCTCGCTGCCCCCTCTCCCGATAACAGGAGAGGGCTGTGCCCTGGCCGTTTATCGAGAGAGGGGGCGAAATCGGGTGGCGGCGGTTTTTGGCGCAACGGTGGCGCTGAAGGTGCGCCGGGGCGAGTTTTTCGGTGCGGAAGACGGGAAATGGAAGATTAAGCGATCCGTTTTTATTCCTAATGTTTCTCCTTCACGCAAGGCGGGGGTTGGGATCAGCTTGCGGAGGGGGCGGATGGCAACGCCGATCTCCAGAATCGGGACAGAGTGGAAGGTTGACGGGAACAGATGGTGCCGCTAGCCTTGCTTCACGAAAGTTCCAGTCCTTCCCGTTTCGAGATCCTCGGAGTCACGGTGCGCAAGAACGGCAGCAGGTGGAAGGTGCTGACGTTCTCGACGCTCGCGGGTGTGGGGGCGACCTGGGCCTGCATCACCCCCTCGCCGGTGCCGGTGGCCGTGGCGGTCGCCTGGTGGTACGGCGGCGACTACGAGGGCAGGGACGGCGTGGAGATGCAGCGCGGCGAGTCGGACTGCGGGATCGCGGCGCTCGCCATGGTGATGAAGCACCACCACCAGCCCGCGGAGCTCGAAGCAGAGCGGCGCGCCGTGCTGGACCGGGACGAGGGGCTGACCCTCCTGGAGATGAAGGGCATCGCGGCGCGGCACGGGCTGGCGGCGCAGGGGTGGCGGATGGACATGCGGGCGCTCGCCCGCGCTCCGCTCCCCGCGGTGGCTCACTTCGAGGACCATTACGTGGTGGTGGACCGCGTGCTGCCGGACGGCACGGTGCACGTGCGCGATCCCGGAGTCGGCCGCGTCGTTCTGCCGGCGGCGGATTTCGCGCGGCTCTGGACCGGCAACGTACTCGTCTTCGGCAGCTGATCCGGTCCGGAAACACGTGGCGCTGCTTTGCGCGGCTTGACACACGTTTCCCGATATAACTGGCTTGACTCGGCTTTGCGCCAGATGTATTCTCCGGTCGTACTCCACTGACAATTTGATCGAACCGCAGGCAGCGCTCTTCCCAGGCAGAGCCGGATGGCGCCCGCCAGCTTCGTTTTCTCTAGCAGTACTATTTTGACACCGCACAATTTATTAGTATTTGCGGTGGCGCAAATAAAGCGGTGGCGCTGGGGCTTGATCCGCCTTCACCGCATCGGCCGGGACCTGCCTGATCTCCCGGTAAAGCGTACAGTTCCTCAGATAAGACAGCCCGTGGTCCGGCAGTGCAGGGTGCGCCTGGTTGCGCCCTCGCCCGCCGGACGCGAATCGCCGCGGCGCGAGCCGCGCATGGAACCCCCCTTATCCGGGAGGTGGTCCGGCCCGCTGCGTGGCCGGAGAAGGTCGAGTACCGATGTATTGCGTGGTGCTGCTGCGGTGGGACGTACCGAAGTGTCCTGATGTTCACTTTCCGACGTAATTCACAAGGACAGCCGTGTTCAAGAAATTTGGTATCAGTGTAGCGCTCGCGTTTGCGCTCGTCGGTGGCGGTATCGCCGCCACGGCCAGCGCCCCGGCGACCGCGACGGCCTCCGTGGCCGTGTCGCACGCCGCCCCGGTGCAGCTCGCCTCGATCGCCGCTCCGATGAGCGTCGACGCGACGCAGCTCTCCGCCGCCCAGATGAGCGACGTGCAGGGTGACGGGCTGTGGAAGAAGTTCAAGAAGTGGGTCAAGAAGGTCGTCAAGAAGGTCATCGGCGTCATCGTGCAGGAGATCATCAAGGCCATCACCGAGTGGCTCGAGGAGCTCTTCAGCAGCGTCACCGGCGGCGAGAAGCAGGAGGGCAGCGAGAACGAGGTCAAGAACTACAACTCGCAGGCGGACTACGAGGCGGACAACGCTGCCAGCACCTACGTCGAGAACAACGACTTCCAGCAGACCGAGACGTGGTACGGCGCCGGCGACGGCGGCGGCTGCAGCGGCGGTGGCTACGAGCAGGAGAATACCTACCAGCAGTACCAGATGATTCAGCCCTCCTGCTAATTCGGGGAGCCGCGTGCCTCCGCCGGAACCGCGCCCCCGGGTGTAGGCCGGACCGCAGCCGGAGGCACGCGCGGCAGTAAGCCATCCACATCACCACGCACAGCTCTGCTGCCGGCCCGTTCGCGGGCCGGCAGCGGAACCGCTGAAAGACCCGCACGTTTCCGCCCCCCGCATCCGGGGTGAGCGGCGTTACCGAACAAAACAGGGGAAGAGAGATGCCGAGGAATCCTGGCGACGGTGGTTGGAAGGGCGCGGTGTGCATCGCCGCCGTGGGGACCGTGCTGGCAACGGCCGCGGCGGGCGCGCAGCAGCCGGGGATCCCGGCCGGGCCGCGCACGCTGTCGCTGGAAGCGGCGTCGGCGCTGGCGCGCGAGCACAACCCGGCGATCGCCGAGCACGCCAACGATGCCCGGGTGGCCGGCGCCGCCCTGCGCTCCGCGTACGGCGAGCTCCTTCCCACGCTGAACCTTTCCAACTCGCTCGGCTACACGGCCAGCGGCGAGCGCCGCATCGGCTCGGTGTCGCTGGGCGACCAGCCTTCCGTGTACTCGTCCAGCTTCAACCTGGGCGCGTCGTACGGCCTCACCGCGTCGCGCGTCCTGCAGCCGCGGGTGATCCGCGCCGAGAACCGCGAGGCGGAGGGGCAGACCGTGAGCGCGGCCGCCGCGGTGCAGGCGGACGTGACGCGGCGCTACCTGGCGGTGCTGCAGGCGCAGGCGCGGCTCCGCCAGTCCGAGCGCGAGATCGTGCGCGCGGGCGAGTACGTGCGCCAGGGGAACGCCCAGGCCGCCGCGGGGCTCACCAGCCCGCTGGACCGCACGCGCGCGCAGGTGCAGCTCAGCCAGTCCGAGATCCGCCGCATGCAGGCGCGCCGCACCCTGCGCACCGAGGTGCTGGCGCTGGGCCGCGTGACGGGGGTGATGATGGACCCCGAGGTGGAGCTGACCTCCACGTTCGCCCTGTTCGAGCCCAGGTGGACGGACGAGGAGCTGGTGCAGCGGGCCCTTGCCGGCAACCCGGCGCTGACCACGGCCGAGCTTGCCGTGGGCACCGCGCGCGCCCGCACCACGCTGGCCCGCGCCGCCTCCCTCCCCACGCTCTCCTTTTCGGTGAACGCGCACGGGTGGATCCAGCGCTCCGGCGACGTGGAAGCGCTCATCCAGCAGCGGCTGGGGCGCGGCGCCACTCCCGAGCAGGAAGCCGCCATCCGCGAGCGTGTGCTGAGCGAGAACGACGGCTACCCGTTCAACTACAACCGGCAGCCGGTGAACGCCGCGCTCACCCTCTCCGTGCCCGTCTTCCAGGGCTTCGCCCGCCGGGCCAGCGTGGAGCGCAGCCGCGCCGCGCTGGAGGACGCCTCGGTGCGCCAGCGTGCCGAGCGGGTGCGGGTGTACTCCGAGGTGGCCACCGCCGCCACCAACCTGCGCGCCGCGTACGAGCTGGCCCGCGCGCACGAGACCGTCCGCGGGCTGGCCGCCGACGAGGTGCGCCTGGCCGAGCAGCGGATGAAGATGGGCAACGGGAGCATCCTGCTGCTCACCGACGCGCAGACCCGGCTGGGCCAGGCCGAGCTGGACGAGATCGACGCCGTGTACGCGTTCCACCTGAGCCTGGTAGAGCTGCAGGCGCTGGTCGGCACCCCCCTTCGCTGAACCCACGTCCCGGGATTTTCCATATGCGCAAGCGCAAGATCGCCACCCTGTTTTCCGCCGGTCTCGTCGTGATGCTGGTCATCGTCGCCTCCGCCGCGTCGGACCCGGAGGAAGGGGTGGCGGTGCAGACCGAGCACGTGGCCGCACGCAACCTGGTCTCCACCGTGCCGGGGAGCGGCCGCATCGAGCCCAAGCGCAAGGTGGACGTCTCCACCGACGTATCCGGACGCGTGACGCGGCTGGCGGTGCAGGAGGGAGACTGGGTGAACCAGGGCGACCTGCTGGTGACCATCGACCCCGCCCGCTTCCAGGCCGCGCTGGTGCGCGCGCAGGCCGGGCTGTCGCAGACGGAGGCGTCGGCGGAGCAGGCGGCGGCCAACCAGGTGTACGCCGAGCGCGAGCTGAGCCGGCTGCAGGCGGTGGCGGGCGGCGGCGGCTTCGTGAGCGAGGCAGAGACGGAGCGCGCGCGGGCGCAGGTGCAGGGCGCCGCGTCGCAGGCGCGCTCGGCCCGCTTCACGGTGGACCAGGCGCGCGCCGCCCTCAGCGAGGCGCGCGACGCGCTGGCCAAGGCGACGATCGTGGCGCCCATGAGCGGCCGCGTGACGCGCGTCAACATCCAGGAGGGCGAGACGGCGATGGCGATGAACGGCCCCGGCTCGCAGCTCCTGACCATCGCCGACCTGTCCGAGATGGAGGCGCACGTCGTCATCGACGAGACAGACGTCCCCGACGTGTCGGTGGGCGACCGCGCGCAGGTGAGGATCGACGCCTACACGCGGCGCGTCTTTCCCGGGCGGGTGGTGCGCATCGCCAACAGCGCGCTGCGCGGCGGGGCGCAGGAGTCCGCCGGCTTCCGCGTGGTGATCGCGCTCGACCGTCCGCCCGAGGGGCTGCGCCCGGAGCTCTCCGCCAGCGCGGACGTGGCGGTGGAGGAGCGAAAGGGTGTGCTGTCCGTGCCCATCCTGGCGCTCACGGTGCGCGGGCCGGGCGGCGGTCCGGTGGGGCGCACCCGCGGCACCGAAGGGGTGTGGGTGGTGCGCGACAACCAGGCCGTCTTCGTGCCGGTGCAGGTGGGGATCACGGGGGAGCAGCACTTCGAGGTGAAGCGCGGCCTGCGCGCGGGCGAAATGGTGGTGGCGGGGCCGTACGACGCCGTGCGCTCGCTGCAGCCCGGCGACGTGGTGCGCTCCGAGGCGCCCGGCGCGGTGCGGAAATGACCCCGGCGCTCATCCGGGTGGAGGGGCTGCGCAAGGAGTACCGCATGGGCGCGGAGACGGTGCGCGCCCTCTGCGGAGTGGACCTGGCGATCGAGCGAAACGAGTACGTAGCCATCATGGGCCCGTCCGGCTCGGGAAAGTCCACCTTCATGAACCTCATCGGCTGCCTGGACACGCCATCGGCCGGCGAGTACGTGCTCAACGGCCAGCGCGTGGCGGGGATGAAGGACGACGACCTGGCGCGCATCCGCAACCGCGAGATCGGCTTCGTCTTCCAGACCTTCAACCTCCTTCCCCGCTCC
>DASVVI010000396.1:0-7245 GCA_036386635.1 Longimicrobium sp. | reverse complement strand
GATGGGGAAGCTCGTGAACGAGTCGCTCGACTTCGTGCGCGACTACTACTCGAGGGTGGAGGGCGGGAAGCGCGTCCCGAAGCCGTTCGCGGAGTGGGTGGAGGGGTGGGCGCGGGTGATCTACGACTTCGATCCGTACTCCATGTGGGGCTTCCTCAAGGAGGTCGCGGGGTTCAGCGACGAGACGATCGAGGCCGTGGGGACGATCGAGAACCTGACGTCGCGGCTCCCGCTCTCCTTCTTCCACACCTTTCTGGGCCGCAGCGACATCCGGCCGGATGCGACGTACTGGGAGATCCCGGGCGGCAACTGGCGGCTGCCGTACGCCTTCCTCGCCTTTCTGCGCGACGAGATCCGGATGGGGCAGCGGCTGGTGCAGATGGAGTACTGGCACCCGGAGCGCGACTGCAACCAGTGCGTGCACGTGGGCCCGGACGGCCCCGCGGTGTGGATCAAGTGCGTGGGCGAGGAGGCCGACGAGGACCGCGGCGGGGCATCGGGGAAGAAGCCCGTGTTCGAGGAGTTCACCGCGGACGTGGCGATCGTCACCATCCCCTTCTCCAGCCTGCGCCACGTGATCGTGGACCCGCTCTTCAGCTACAAGAAGCGGCGCGCCATCATCGAGTTGCACTACGACTCGGCTACCAAGGTGCTGCTGGAGTTCAGCCGCCGCTGGTGGGAGTTCACCGAGGAGGACTGGAAGCGTGAGCTGGACGCCATCCGCCCCGGGCTGTACGAGCACTTCGAGGCCGGCGGCGAGGGGCAGGGCTCGTCCGCGCTGCTGGGCGCCGATCCGGGGGTGGACGAGACGCGCATCGCGGGGCGGGAGAAGGCCTTCTACGCCGAGCTGCGCCACCAGAACCCGCGGCAGCAGGAGGCGACACACGTCTTTGGCGGCGGCACCATCACGGACAACCCCAACCGCTTCATCTACTACCCGTCGCACCGGGTGGAGGGGAGCGAGGGCGGCGTGGTGCTCGCCAGCTACAGCTGGGCGGACGACGCGGCGCGCTGGGACTCCATGTCAGACGACGAGCGCTACGCATTCGCGCTGCGCGGGCTGCAGTCGATCCACGGCGCTCGCATCGAGGTGTTCTACACCGGCAGGGGGCAGACGCAGAGCTGGCTTCGCAACCGCTACGCGTTCGGCGAGGCGGCGGTGTTCACGCCGGGGCAGCTCACGCAGTTCCACCCCAGCATCCCCACGCCGGAGGGGCCGGTCCACTTCGCGGGGGAGCACACCTCGCTGAAGCACGCATGGGTGGAGGGCGCCATCGAGTCCGCCATCCGCGCGGCGCTGGAAGTCAACGGGGCGGAGGTGGCGCGATGAGCGAGCCGGCGGGCGGGTGGACGGTGGCGCGCTACCTGGCGGCGCGGCTGGCGGAGCTGGGGATCGGTCACCTGTTCGGGGTGCCGGGGAACCACCTGGGGCCCTTCCTTCCCGAGGTGGTCGCGGCGAAGGTGAAGTGGGTGGGGAACTGCAACGAGATCAACGCCGGCTACGCGGCCGAGGGGTACGCGCGGGTGCGCGGCGTCGGCGCGGTGGCGGTTACGTACGGCGTGGGCGCGCTCAGCGTGCTGCAGCCCGCGGGCGGCGCGTACGTGGAGGAGATCCCGCTCATCGTCATCACGGGCGCGCCCACGTACGAGCAGTGGCTGAACCTGCGCGCCATCGGCCTCCTCACCTCGCACATGAGCCCGGTGACGCGCGCCAACGTGGACGCGTTCCGCCAGGTGACGGTGGACGCGCAGGTCATCACCAGCAGCCGCATGGCGCCGGTGCAGATCGACTGCGCCCTCTCCGCCTGCCTCACGGAGCGCAGGCCGGTGTACCTGGAGGTGTGGGAGAACGTGTGGTCGGGGGAGTGCGACGCGCCGGTGGGCCGCATCGAGCCACGCGAGCGCCCCACGACCGCCGCCAACCGCCGCATGCTGGCCGACGCGGTGAACGCCGCGGTGGAGCTGATCGAGCGGTTGGGCTCCCCGATTCTGTGGGGCGGCGAGGAGATCGGGCGGTTCGGGCTGCGCGAGGAGTTCGAGTCGCTGGTGGACGCGACGGGCATTCCCTTCTGCACCACCATCGGCGGCAAGTCGGTGGTGTCGGAGAATCACCCGCTCTTCCACGGCGTCTACAACGGCAAGGCGAGCCTGCCGGAGGTGCGCGAAGTGTTCAAGGACGTGGCGAAGTGCCGCATCGGCCTCGGTTCGTGGCAGACCTCCAAGAACCTGGGCGGCACCCGCTCCGTGGGCGACGACTGGATCATGGCCGTTCACCAGGGCGTCAGCGTGGGCCCGCGCTACTTCCCGGACGTCAAGCTGGGCGAGTTCATCACCGCCCTCCGCGACGCGCTGGTCGCTTCCAGGGGCGCCCGCGAGTACACGGCCGACTACTACCAGGACGCCGACACCTCTCAATCATCCTTCGTCGCCATGCTCTCACAGCACGCGGGGGAGGATGAACCGCTCACCTACGACAGCTTCTTCCAGCGGATCAGCGCGTTCATGGACGAAGCCACCCGGGACGGAAGCTCGCCCTACGCCGTCGTCTCGGACGCGGGGTTCTCGCTGCTGGGATCGCAGAACCTGAAGATGCCGGAGCCCGGCACCTTCTTCTGCCAGGGTGCGTGGCTGGCGATCGGCTATTCGGTCGGCGCGGTGACGGGGATCAAGGCGGCGCGCCCGGAGAAGCGGCACCTGGTGTTCGTGGGCGACGGATCGTTCCAGGAAACTTGCCAGGAGCTCTCCACGCAGACCCGTCTGCGCCACGACTCGGTCATCTTCGTGCTGGACAACGAGGCCTTCTACGGCATCGAACAGATGCTGGTGCACCCCTGCTTCTACGCCGAGGGCTCCGGCGAGGACGCCAGCTTCTACAACGTCCTCCACCCCTGGAGCTACAGCCGCCTGGCCGAGGTCTTCTCCACCCCCGAGGCCCCGATGACCGGCTTCGAGGTCGCCACGCACGCGGCCCTCGACGAGGTCCTCCGCCACCTGCGCGACCCCGCGCACCCCGCGAACAAGGGCCCGGTGCTCGTGCAGGTGCGCCTCCCGCGCACCGACTTCCCCCGCGCCACGCAGTACATCATCGACGAGAACTGCGCGGCGCACACATCGTAAAAGCAATCTCACGCGGAGGCGCGGAGACGCAGAGAGAGAACAGCAGAGGAATCCTCACGCTGTTCTCTCTGCGCCTCCGCGCCTCCGCGTGAGCCCTGCAGTTGCAGTTCCCTTCCTCAGAACCCGCTGCCGCCCCCGCCCCCGCTCCCGCCGCCACTCGACCCGCCCCCGCCCGAGCCGGACCCGGACGAGCTGGGGCTGGACGACATCGTGCTCCCCGCCGTGCTGGACATGGCGCTCATCCGCTGCGAGAAGCCGGTCGCGTGGAAGTGCCCCGTGCCGGTGCCGCGGTACCACTGCGGCGGCTCGCGGTAGATGTCCTCGAAGGCGCGCGCCCAGCGGCCCTCCACGCCGAAGGCCATGGCGTAGGGCAGGAAGCGCTCGAACATCTCCGGCGAGGTGATCATCCGCTTGTAGCGCTCGCTCTCGACGCGGCTCAGGAACTCGCGGAAGCCCAGCGACGCCTCCCGCGCCCGTGCGCCGTCCGGGGTGCGCGCCGGCATGATGCGGGAGAAGATGAAGACGATGATGGCGCTCGCCACGCCGCCGAGCGCCAGCGCGCCGGCCGACACCCACGAGATCGTGGAATCGAACGCGATGAAGGCGCCCACCACGCAGACGATGAGCACCGCGAACGACAGCCCCAGCCACAGGTTCTTCACCTTGTCCGGGCGGCGGAGGTAGTAGCCGCGCTCCACCAGGTTCGCGTACAGCGCGTCGCGGATGCCGGGGAGGGACGTGTAGAACTTTTCGGAGAGATCGGAAAGCATCACCGTTTCGCTGCCACCGCGCGAGCGGCGGCGGCGCGGGTGATCCGGCTCGTCGCCCGAAGCGTGCGCGACGGCGCGCAGCTCTTCCCAGCTCTCCTCCGACTCCTCGGCGTCCTGGAAGAGCGCCGTGAGATAGAGCCGCTCGTGCTCCGCCAGCTCGCTCCACTCGTCGCGCGGACGGCGCCGGTAGAAGGTGTAGTCGGTGCTGGTGAAGAGGCCCATCAGCTTCTTCTCCGTCGTCTCCTCGATCCCGATGTAGCCGCGCACCGCCATGTCCACCAGCGTGGAGGTGATGTCGCGCATCTCCGCGGTGTGATCGACCAGCGTCCCCCCCTCGGCGGGGGTCATGGCTTCGGGCGGCTCGTACTGGACGACGATGGACTCCTCCCGAGGATCGCGCCCACGGCGGCGCCACGCACGGAAGCTGAGCCCGAACGCCAGCAGCGGCAGGGCGAGCGGCCACAGGCGCACCCTCTCCGCGGTGCGGCGCGCCTCGTCGCTGGGGCGCGTGGCGACGAACCCCGGCGGCCAGCCCACACCGACCGTCACCCCCTCGAATGGTGTCAGCGGACGGGTCGAGGCGAACTCGATGCCGTTCTCCGTCACGCGCGACTCGCCGTTGGAGCCGGCGAGCGTGGTCCCCTCCGGCCCCGTGTACACGGCCACCGGACCCGCCCGCGCGCCGGCGGGGAGCACCACGCGTCCGTGGACGCGGTCGATCGGCATGTCCCACTGGCTGCCGGTCACGTTCCAGTACAGCTCGTCCAGCGGCCCCGTCTTGCTTCCCTCGTAGAAGAAGCGGATGGCGTTCGCCACGTGGTAGCGGATCACCACCTGCCGGTCCGCGTCGCGCGCGCCGGGGATGTAGATGCGCAGGCGCTTGGTCCACCCGTCCTCGAGGTCCGTGGTCTCCACGCGCATCGCCTTGCCGTCGCCGTCCGTCACGGAGGTGACCTCCAGGTCGAGCACCTCCTTGCGCCCCTCGCCGGTGACGTGGCGCAGCAGGAGGTCGCGGTTCAGCCCGTTCCACTCCCCCGTGAAACCGATGGTAAGCCGCTCGGTGACGTCCAGCCCCCCGTCGCGCCCCACCGTCAGGAGCGCGTCGAAGTCGCGGATGCGGATGGAGCGCTCCTGCGCGTGCAGCGGCGCCGCGAGGGCGAGGAGTGTCGCCCCGAGCGCGAGCAGGCGGCGCATCAGAAGCGGACGGCGGGGGTCGCGCGCTCCGACTCGGCGGCCTCAAAGAACTCCCGCTCGTGGAAGCCCATCGGCCCGGCGAGCAGATTGGAGGGGAAGGTCTGCACCGCCGTGTTGAGGTCGCGCACCACGGCGTTGTAGTAGCGGCGCGAGTCGCTGATCTTGTCCTCGGTCTCGGAGAGCTGCGTCTGCAGGTCGAGGAAGCTGGCGGAGGCCTGCAGCTCCGGGTAATCCTCCACGGCGACGGTCAGCCCCTGGAGCGCACTGGACAGCGCGGCCTCGGCCTCGGCCCGCTCGGCGGGGCCGGCACCGCTCGCTGCGACGGCGCGCGCGCGTGCGGCGGTCACGGCCTCCAGCGTCCCGCGCTCGTGGCCGGCGTATCCCTTCACCGTCTCCACCAGATTCGGCACTAGGTCCGCGCGCCGCTTGAGCTGCACGTCGATGTCCGACCACGCGTTCTGCGACGTCACGCGCAGCTTCACGAGCCGGTTGTACATCCCCACGATCAGGAACGCGATCACGACGCCGACTGCGAGGACGATCAGGATGGTCATGCTTGGGCTCCGGGGGGGGTGGGGGTACGGCAGGATGAGGTGTGAAGCGCAAGGTAGTGCCAGACGCGCCCCCTGCACAGCTTCATCGACGCGGATCATGCACGCGGGGGGATCAAAAATCCGGGAATAACCGTTATATTGTGGGATGATCTCTGTATCCAACCTCGAAAAATCGTTTGGCGACCGCGTCCTCTTCCAGGATGCCGCCTTTCAGCTCAACCCGGGCGAGCGCTACGGCATCGTGGGCGCCAACGGGTGCGGCAAGACCACGCTCCTCAGCATCCTCAGCGGCGACGCGGATGCCACCAAGGGCTCCGTTTCGATCCCCAAATCGGCCCGGCTGGGCGTGCTGCGCCAGGACCAGTTCCTCTACGAGAGCGAAACGATCCTGAACGTCACGCTCATGGGCAACCCGGAGCTGTGGCGGGCGATGGTGGAGAAGGAAAAGGTGCTCGCCAACGCGCACGAGTACTTCGACGCGGACCGCTTCAGCGAGCTGGAAGACACGGTCATGCGCCTGGACGGCTACACCGCCGAGGCGCGCGCCGCCGTCATCCTGGAGGGGCTCGGCCTCCCCGCCGAGATCCACGACAAGCCGCTGTCGACCCTCTCCGGCGGCTTCAAGCTGCGCGTGCTCCTGGCGCAGGTGCTGGCCGGCAGCCCGGACGTCCTCCTGCTCGACGAGCCCACGAACCACCTGGACATCCTCTCCATCCGCTGGCTGGAGAAGTTCCTGCACGACTTCGAGGGGCCCGTCGCCGTGATCTCGCACGATCACCGCTTCCTGGACAACGTGGCCAGCTACATCCTGGACGTGGACTACCAGACGGTCACGCTCTACAAGGGGAACTACTCGGACTTCCTGGAGCAGAAGGTGGAAGACCGGGAGCGCAAGGAGAAGGAGATCGAGGGGCGGCAGAAGGAGATCGCCCATCACCAGAAGTTTGTGGACAAGTTCAAGGCCAAGGCGAGCAAGGCCCGGCAGGCGCAGAGCAAGGCCAAGATGATCGAGCGCAAGGTGGAGGAGATGGAGGAGCTCCCCGGCTCGTCACGCCGCTACCCCAAGTTCCGCTTCAACCAGCGGCGGGAGAGCGGCAAGGAAGTGCTGCGCATCAAGGGCGTGCGCAAGTCGTTCGGCGACAAGGAGGTCCTCCCTGGCGTGGACCTGGAGGTGCGCCGCGGCGACCGCATGGTCATCATGGGGCCCAACGGGATCGGCAAGTCCACGCTGCTCAAGATCGTGATGGGCGAGCTGGCTCCCGACCAGGGCGGGGTGGAGTGGGGGTACGAGGCGCAGCGCAGCTACTTCGCCCAGGACCACCACGAGCAGCTCGAGGACCAGGAGGGCACGGCCGAGCAATGGCTGTGGGGCTTCTGTCCGGACAAGGACCGCGGCTTCGTGCGCGGCCACCTCGGGATGATGCTCTTCAGTGGCGACGACGGCGAGAAGCGGCTGAGCGCCCTTTCCGGCGGCGAGGCGGCGCGGCTGGTGTTCAGCAAGATCGCGCTGGAACAGCCCAACGTCCTGGTGCTAGACGAGCCCACCAACCACCTGGATCTGGAGTCGATCGAGGCGCTGGTGGCGGGGCTGCAGTCGTATGAAGGCACGC
>DASVVI010000395.1:0-2238 GCA_036386635.1 Longimicrobium sp. | reverse complement strand
CGAGCGGGGAGGGGGCCCGCGATGCCCGCGATGCTACCCCACCGCCCCCAGGTTCCGACGCAGCAGCGCGTCGGGGTCCGGGTCGCGGCCCATGAACTCGCGGTAGAGCTCGGCGGGGTCGGTGTCGTCGCCGCGGGAGAGGACGGTTTCGACGAAGGCGCTCCCCGCCTCGCGGCTGAAGAGGCCCTCGCGCTCGAAGCGGGAAAAGGCGTCTGCGTCCAGCACCTCGCTCCACAGGTAGCTGTAGTAGCCGGCCGCGTAGCCGCCCGCGAAGATGTGGGTGAAGCCGGCGACGAAGTGGTCGTTGGCGAAGTCGGGGCGCGGGTGGAAGCGCGCCAGCACCTCGCGCGAGCGGGCGATCGGATCGCCGCCGTTCACCGGGTCGAAGCGGACGTGGAGGTCCAGGTCCAGCGTGCCGAAGGAGAGCTGCCTCATCTGGAAAGAGGCCGCCATGAAGGTGCGCGCCGCCTTCATCTTGGCGAACAGCTCGTCCGGGATCGGCTCGCCCGTCTGCCAGTGCCGGGCAAAGAGCTCCAGGGCGGGGCGCTCCCACGTCCAGTTCTCCATGATCTGCGAGGGGAGCTCCACCCAGTCGGTGGGGACGCGCGTCCCGCCCAGCTCGCGCACCTCCACGCGGGACAGGAGGTGGTGCAGCAGGTGCCCGAACTCGTGGAACACCGTCTCCACCTCGCGGTGGGTGAGGAGCGCGGGACGGTCGCCCTCGGGGGGGCTCATGTTCCCCACGATCATCGCCAGGTGCTCGTCCCACCCGCCGCCGGGGCGCGGACCGCCGAGCACGACGCCGTTCATCCACGCGCCGCCGCGCTTGCTCTCGCGCGGGTGCCAGTCTGTGTAGAAGCCGCCCAGCCGCAGGCCGCTCTCGTCGAAGGCGTCGTAGTACTTCACTTCGGGGTGCCACACCTCCTCCACCCGCCGCTCCTTCACCGTGACGCCGAAGAGGCGGCGGGCCAGCTCGAAGAGGCCGTCCTGCACGCGGTCCATGGGGAAGTAGGGGCGCACCTCCTCCGCATCCAGGTCGAAGCGCGCGCGCCGCATCTGCTCCGTGGCGAAGGCGACGTCCCACGGCTGCAGGGGGTCGAGGCCCAGCTCGTCGCGCGCGAACTCCTCGAGCGCGGCGATCTCGCGCTCCCAGAAGGGGCGTGTGCGCGCGGTGAGGTCCTCCTCGAAGGCCATGGCGCGCTCGCCGCTGCGGGCCATCGCCTCTTCCAGCTCGTAGTCCGCCCAGTCGCGGAAGCCCAGCAGCTGCGCCAGCTCGCGACGCAGCGCCAGGATGCGCCCCACCAGCGGACGGTTGTCGTACGGCGCCTCGGCCGCGCGGTTGCTGTACGCCTGGTGGATGCGCTGGCGCAGGTCGCGCCGCTCCGCGTACTGCAGGAAGGGCTGCACGGACGGCTGGTGCAGCGTGAAGCGCCACCCCTCCACCCCGCGCGCCTCGGCCGCGGCGCGCGCCTGCGCCAGCGCGGACTCAGGGAGCCCCGCCAGCTCGGCCTCGTGCGTCAGCACCATCTCCCACGCGTTGGTGGAGTCGAGCACGTGGTTGGAGAACTCGGTCTGCAGGCGCGACAGCTCCACGCGCAGCGCCTCCACGCGCTCCTTCTCCGCCGGGCCCAGGTCCGCGCCGGCGCGAACGAAGGCGCGCACCGTCTTCTCCAGGTGCCGGCGGCGCACGCGGTCCAGCGACGCCGCCTCGGGCGACTCCGCGGCGGCCTTGACCGCGCGCCACAGCTCGCCGTTGAGCGCAATGCGGGCGAAAAAGGCGGAAAACTCGGGGAGGACGGTGTCGTACGCCTCCCGAATCTCGGGCGTGTTCATCAGCCCCACCAGCACGGACGCGGGGCGGATGGCGCGCGAAAGCCGCTCGGTGATCTCCTCCAGGCGGCCGACGGTGTTGGTGTACGTCCGCTCTCCCGTGGCGGCCACCAGCTCGGCCAGCTCCGCCTCCGCGCGTGCCAGCGCGGCCCTTATGCCGGGGCCGACGTGCTCCGCCCGGATGCGGTGGAAGGGGATGGGGAGCGGTTCGTCCTGCAGGAGGGGGTTGGTCTCGGGCGTGGTGCTCATCGGCCTCGTACGGCGTTCTCGGGTAGATTGCGTGTGCCGGGCCGACGCACCAGCACGCGCCGCGCCACGAAAACGTTTCCGCGCGTCGGTGGCGCATTGAGGGCGGTATAAAAGTAACTGCATGGCCTCACGCGGAGACGCGGAGGCGCAGAGAGAACT
>DASVVI010000394.1:0-16522 GCA_036386635.1 Longimicrobium sp. | reverse complement strand
CCTCGCTCTCGACAAGCGCGAGTTGAAGCGACAAGTGTTCGGCCCACCGTATTCGGCATCCTGTCGAACGCCCAACCAAGAGGTGGAAGTTCTCCTTGCGCTGATGAAGTTTGGAGCTCTTGCCGGAGAGCAACGTTAGCTCACGAGCAATCCCGGTTGCCCGGCGATCCTCGCTCACGCGGTCTAACACTCGACTGCAGCGGATGCGAGCCCGGCCATGTTTTTGGCCGGACGACGGCTTGCGCGCCGGCTCCGCACCCCTGACCCTTGTGTCGGTCGTGGGTACCGTCAGGACACGTAGTTATGGGTCCTGACGGTTGCACCACCGCTGCGCGCAGCTACAAGGCAAAGCATCTCAAAAGAAAATCATGTCAGCAAATTCACCGGAGGAGATGCGTGAGAGCCTGAAGCCCATGTGGGAGGCCCTCGCACGGGCGCAGGAGCGACTTAACACAGCCACCGGCTCGTACTGGTACTTCGCTATCTTGCGCTTGCAAGCCGATTTTAAGCACGTCGATCTTCCCGGCATCGGGTTCATACGGCGTGTTGAGGAAGCACCCGAACCGGTATTCCTGCTCACCGCCTTACAAGACATGCGTGTAGCATACGCTCTCGGACGATACTCCGCGTCCATTCGTTACGAATTGGGTGTTGAACGCACCGCTGAGAGACCAGATTCTGACTGCTTCACTCTCGCTTGGGCGGTTATATCGGCGCTACGCGTGCGAAGTTTGACCGAGGTGCTGGTTCCAGCAGCATCGGATGTGCCGTGGGCTGCCGTTGCGGCTGCAAGGCCATGTACAGTACGAATGCTTGAGGATATGCCAGGCACGCGACTGCTTGCACCGCCTGTTGCTGTCTCTCACGAACACGTCTCGTGGGTCAGCGTCAACCACAAGGCGTACTCCGCACTCCTATCGGAACCGGCATTTCGCGTAGCCGCTGAGGCGCTTACGCTTCATCAGTTCCAGGCGGGTGAACGAATGATGACCGCCCACCTATGGGCGGGTATCGAGGCGCTATTCAACATTCAGGCGGAGTTGCGGTTCCGTCTCGCTGCCGTAATCGCATCGCTACTGGAGCCGCGCGGAGAGGCCAGGAGGGATCTATACAGGAGAGTTCAGCGGTTGTACGACGTCCGCTCCAAAGCAGTTCACGGAGCCAAGTTGAGCGCGGATGCACTCGAGGAACACATTCTGGAAGTTCGCTCGCTACTCTCACGTTTGCTGTGCCTGTCTATAGAACGAGCTGCGCTCTTCTCTACAGACGACCTTGAAACCGCGTTATTCGGGTGAGCGGAAATGGGCCGGCTGGTGGTGATGCCTTTGTCGGGTTAGGCAAAACTGAACGCGTGTCGCCAGCGCGCCTCACAGATTGTGGCAGGGCGGCATCCGTCCAAGCATCGTGCCCGAGGCAAGCATCGTCAGGCTGCATGCGCCAACTTAGTCGTTCGGCGGCTCCCCTCACTTTCTGGCACATGGCCTCGTACGCCACTCCTGTGGATGCAGCGGTCGCGGGCTTCCCATCAGGCCCGGCGCGTGGTGGCTTGGGCCGCCCATCGCACTGACGCCTATGTGCTCCTGGATACTGGTTCGCATGGGCAACCACACCTGTATGGTGTGAACTGCGATCGCGGGGACGACGGGTGGGAGGAAGGCGGCTCCGGCAACGGGCCGGGCTGGACGGCGGTGCCTAGAGACGATCGGGTCGGTACCCTGGTCCTCCGGGACGATGCCCCGTGGGCGCAGATCGCGCGCGGGTGGCGTTCGGCCGATCGGAGTTGGTGGTCCCCGTCAGCGGGGGAGTGTACCTTGCTGCGTGGTGGCGGGTGCCCGAAGCGGAGCTCCCGCGTGCGGGCGAGCTGCCTGGAGCGGAGTCGCTTTCCTCGCCACGTGCCTTGGCATACCGGATCGAAGGGGAGTGGGTGCCGGTGAACGGTTGATCCGGTGTCACCCCCCGGCCCCTGCCCCTTGTGTCGTTAGGCCGCTGCCCTGAACCGGACCGATGCGGAAGCAATATCACCTGCGTCCCTCTCCTCTGGGTCTTCTCGCATGGGACGTCGATCGGCTGATCGAGCTGACCACCGATTCTCCGTGGGTGGAGGTCCCGCTTGGAGCGATTCGTGAGCTCGACGAGCCGTTCTGGTTCGGAGGCGGGAGTGAAGAAGCGACCTGCCGAGCCGTTGCGGACCATGCTCGGCTGATTGCGGAGGCTGATCTCGCGTATCCGATCATCCTGGGTGCAGACGGTCGCGTGATGGATGGGATGCATCGCGTCGCGAAGGCTTACCTGGAGGGCAGGAGTAGTATCTCGGCCGTGCAGCTCACCTCGGATCCGGAGCCCGACTTCGTTGGCGTGGATGCGGCAGAGCTTCCATACGACGACAGCCGGTGACGCTCTCATCAATCGGGGGGTTTCCGCTGCCTAACCCCGCTCGCAGATGCCACATGGCAGTCACGCGCCGCTTCCGCTTCGTCAGCTTGAGTAGACTCGTGAACTTGCTCAGGGTGGGGACGCCGAGGCCGAGCGGGCCCACCCGCGCCCTAGCGGTCAGCTGCAGGGGATGTGAGGCCGCACATGCTTTCGCGGGACAAAAACCTTGCGCGCCGGCCCCGCACGCCTGACCCTTGTGTCGTTGGTCGACTTCCACACTCACACAGCGATGACTCAAGACCTACTTTCCCGGGGCTCCTGGAGGCTCCAGCAGGCGATTCTCTGGTCAGTATGCCTGTTCGGTGGCGGAGGGCTGATGTGGTGGATCAGTACCCGAGATTGGCCCATTTGGGCAAGAGTGGTTCTGCTCGTCACCGTGGGCTCGACCTTCAACATGGGTGCACCGGCGACGTATCGGGCTTACCTACAGCACCAGCGGGACCAAGCTGACTACGCAGAGCTTCTTCTAGACCGCGAGAGCCATGTACTAGCCCGGTGCCATAGCTGTGGCCGCCATACCTACGTCGGGAGTGCCACCTGTGTCCGCTGTGGCGCGGCCGATCCTATCCCGGATGCGGCGGGCGCGCTACGAAGCGTCAGGTTCTTGATATGGGTGGGTGGCGCGGTGATCACGGGGGCGGCCCTCACGAGCGTCTACCTTGTGGTGAGTTACCTCATTCGGGTGGCAAGCTAGGCAGCCCGCAGCGGAGTCCACTGTATGCCGCGCATCACTGGCTGCGAGTCTCACCTCAGTCGCTCTGGGGCTAAGATTCCGCTTGCGCGAGGAAGCTGCCTAACAATCGGCTGCGGGGTGCGGAGCTGGGCATGGTTTCGGCCGGACGTAAGGCTTGCGCGCCGGCCCCGCACCCCTGATCCTGGCGTCGTTAGGCCGCGCTCCAAAGTCGTGAGCTTCACCCCAAGTCAGCAAGGCCACCGCCGCACTACTTTACGAACGCTGACTTCGTCCGCGGCACCGACTCTTTGTGATCAGCAGCGGCGGGAGTATGAGTAACGGAGAAGCAAACATCGACCATGAGGCGATTCGAACGGGCTCGATTCCATGGTCAGCCGACGAGCTTGACCACGTTCTTCATCATGCCCGAGGTATGGAGGAGGCTGTTCACATCGCTGCAGCGCGTGCACGCGAGCTTCATCTCGATATGATGACGGCAATGGCCCACGGCATGCGCCTGTTTGCAATCTTCGATTTCTTGCGTGATAATCACGACAGGCTATATGAATGCGGATTGCTCCTCCCCCGCGACACCGACATCGATCTGATTTCGAATGAACTGCTGGAAGTTCTGGCTACATTTCCGTTGACTGTGCCCACCGGTGACACGGGCGCCGGCGGAAAAGACCATCTTGGTTTTGACGCTGACGATGTCATTATTGAGGCCGGCTCGCGGCAAAAGGCTCTGGACGATTCGAATCCTGAGTAGAACGAGTGGATGTCTCGTTCGCCGGACTTGTCAGTTCAAAGGTCGGTGCTGCTCGACTCCAGTACAGTAGGACCTAACAGTCGGCTGCAGCGGGTACGGGACCTTGTATGTTTTTCGGCCGGACGTAAGGCTTGCGCGCCGGCCCCGCGCCCCTGACCCCTGTGTCGTTGGCTGGCTATAGAATCTCAGCGTGGAGACTTCTTGTGAGATCGCGCCTTCTGATCGCAATTCTCGGAACCCTCGCCTTGGCTATGCCTCTCGTGGCCGATACGGGTGAACGGGCCGGAGATACCGGCCTTTCAGGGCTCTGGCTGCTTGCCAATTTCTGCTACGCAGGAATGCGTGCGCAGGCTCACCCTGGTTCCGGTTGGCGGATCCTGTCGTTCATCTTTGGTTTTCCCGGAACCCTTCTCAGCCTACTCGTCATCGAGGAAGGTGGCGAGCGGGCGTATGGCGTAGATCTTCCGCGCATCGACCGAACAGGTCGCCCGCCCTCAGGAAGCTCGCTGTAACGAATGCGCCGGAAAATGGAACGCCTGGGGTCCCTTCCCCGCCGCGGCTGATCCGAGCCCGCGATCGGGCCGCCAGCTAACAATCGGCTGCAGGGATGCTGGGCGGCACTTTTTTGCGCCAGCCAGGAGTGTTGCGCGCCTGCCCTCTGACCCCTGAGGGGAGAGGCTACTCCTCACCGACCCGGGTACGGTCTCGATGGCGAACAACAGGCAGTCCGGTCGGGTGGGATGGCGAACAGCGGCTGCCGCTGTGGCTCTCGGCGCCCTTGTCGCCGGATGGGCTGGAGAGCTGATCGCGCCGACGGTCGCGATCGGCTACGGCGCACTGAGCTGCATCGCCTTTTTGCTATACCGCCATGACAAGAATGCGGCTCAGGCTGGCAGGATGCGCACGAGAGAACGGACACTCCACCTGATCGATCTGCTCGGCGGCTGGCCCGGAGGACTCCTCGCTCAAGATCGCATGCGGCACAAGACTCGGAAAGCGACGTTCCAGTTCGTATTCTGGGCAACTGTGGCGATCAATTGCGCGTTGCTCGGCTGGCTGCTCAGTGCCGGCCGCGCCGCCTAACACCGCTTGCCGGGGACGCGGAATCGGCATGGTTTCATGGTTAAGCTGTGTGCAACCCGCGCTCCTTAAGCTTCACCGTTAGCCGCAGGGCAAGGGCTTCGGGGTAGCCTATGTCATGCGCTTCAGAACCTGCTCATTGCTCGTGGTTCTTCTACTCATCTGCAGTGGTTGCGCGTCCACCGCTCCCAGATCGGCCGCGCCTCGCTAACGTTGAGAGTAGGTAGGCCTCGCACCCCGAAATACGGCCATGTTCCAGCTGGAGTGTATTGACCATGTTGCCCTCCTGGTGCGCGATGTCGAGCGCTCGGTG
The DNA here is from genome assembly GCA_036386635.1 of Longimicrobium sp. Classification (GTDB taxonomy): domain Bacteria; phylum Gemmatimonadota; class Gemmatimonadetes; order Longimicrobiales; family Longimicrobiaceae; genus Longimicrobium. Next base: position 11,254 of record DASVVI010000394.1, on the reverse strand, counting down.
CGCTGGTACGAGGAGGTTCTTGGGCTACAGCGGCTGTATAAGGATGTCTGGGGGAGCTTTCCAGCGGTTGTGGGCGTCGGCGGCACCTCGCTCGCCCTCTTCCCGGTGTCGAGCAAGACTCCGAATCCGCCACCCGGCCGTGACACGATCTGTGTGCGCCACATCGCGTTCCGTGTCGATCGGCCGAACTTTCTGGCTGCCCAGGAGGAGCTACGGCGCCGGGGGATTCCCTTTCGCTTCCAAGACCATGACGCTGCCCATTCGATCTACTTCGACGATCCTGATGGGCACCAGCTCGAGATCACCACCTACCTGCTCTCGTCTGGACCATCCGGGGCGTGACACCCGGTCGCAGGGGCGAAAGGGCTACCCCCGAAGCCGGCACGGTCGAGTCGGCGGTCTGAGTGACCCTCGTCTGGGACTGGCCCTTGCCTATCACGAACGTCGCGGATGGGTTCAGGGAGAGGCTGAACGACGGGTTGGGCGTGCCGCCAGATGTCGGTAGCTCGGAATTTTTCAGAGTGCGTATCCTCACTTTTTTGCTCATGACCTCATACACGACGCCTGTGGATGCAGTGCTCGCGGGGTTCCCACCAGGCGCCGTGCGCGTCGTCGCTTGGGCCGCCCATGACACTGACGCGTATGTGCTCCTCGATACTGGTTCGCAGGGGCATCCATATCTGTATGGTGTAAACTGCCATCGAGGCGACGAGGGGTGGGAGGAAGGCGGCTCCGGCAACGGGCCGGGCTGGACGGCAGTGCCTGGAGACGATCTGGTAGGTACCCTGGTCCTCTGGGACGATGCCCCCACGGGCGCAGATCGCGCGCGGGTGGCGTTTGGCCGATCTGAGTTGGAGGTCCCCGTCAGCGGGGGAGTGTACCTTGCTGCGTGGTGGCGGGTGCCCGAGGCGGAGCTCCCGCCTTTGGGCGATGTGCCTGGCGCGGAGTCGCTTTCGTCGCCACGTGCCTTGGCATACCGGATCGAAGGGGAGTGGGTGCCGGTGAACGGTTGATCCGGTGTCACCCCCCGGCCCCTGCCCCTTGTGTCGTTAGGCCGTTGCCCTGAACCAACCGATGCGGAAGCAATATCACCTGCGTCCCTCTCCTCTGGGTCTTCTCGCATGGGACGTCGATCGGCTGATCGAGCTGACCACCGATTCTCCGCGGGTGGAGGTGCCGCTCGGAGAGATTCGTGAGCTCGACGAGCCCTTCTGGTTCGGAGGTGGGGATGGAGATGCCACCTGTCGGGCCGTCGCGGACCATGCCCGGCTGATTGCCGAGGCTGATCTCAGCTATCCGATCATCCTGGGTGCGGACGGCCGCGTGATGGATGGGATGCATCGCGTCGCGAAGGCTTACATGGAGGGCAGGAGTAGTATCTCGGCCGTGCAGCTTACCTCGGATCCGGAGCCCGACTTCGTTGGCGTGGATGCGGCAGAGCTTCCGTACGACGACAGCCGGTAACGGTTCTCATACGATGCTCAGCGTCATAGCCCGGCTCGTCGCCGACGCGGTGCTGGTGGGAGTCCTCCTGTTCTCGGCGGCCGGGACGCTCGCGTGGGGGCGTGGCTGGGTGCTGGTGGCGGTGCTGCTATTCGTCAGGGCTGCGGGAGCCGGCGCCGTGTACCGCGTCAACCCCGCCCTGCTTCGTGACCGTGCCAAACTTCCGATCCACGCCGATCAGTCCTGGACCGATCGGCTGCTCCTGTTCGCGGTGCTGTCGACGGGGTTGCTGGGGGTGCCCGTGGTTGCAGCACTCGATGCGTTCCGCTGGCATGTGCTGCCCACCCCCGCACCGCTGCTCGAGTATCTGGGCCTCGCCCTGTTCGCGGCGGGATGGGGCCTCAAAAGCCTGGCACTCCGCGCGAACGCCTTCGCCACGGCCGCCGTGCGACTGCAGCGCGAGCGCGCGCACGCCGTCGTGGACTCGGGGGTCTACCGTGTCGTCCGGCACCCATTCTACGCCGCCGATCCGCTGATCATGGCCGGCGCCGGCTTGTGGCTGGGATCGTACGTCGCCGTGGTGTTCTCGGTCGTTCCGATGACGTTCCTGGTCGTCCGGCTCTGCTCGGAGGAGCGGTTCCTGCGACGTGAATTGCCAGGATACCGCGAGTACACGCTGCGTGTGCGGCATCGGCTGATCCCTGGCGTCTGGTAGGAAAGCGGGTTGGCGGCCCATCGTGATAAGCTTAGTGAGCCTGACTCCCAAGATCTCTCCAACGATGATGCGACGAATCCCTCGGATGTGCATTGCGGCGTCCGTGCTGCTCGCGAGCGCGTGCGGGAAAGCGGCCCCGCCCCCCCAGTACCGTATTGTAACCCTGCCATCGGGAAAGCAGGTGAAAACGCTGGCTGTGGGGCGGATCAACTTTCCCCAATCCGGTCCGGCGCTGATGCTGCGGTACATCAGCGACGTGCCCATGAGCGATACGCTCGCGCTGGGGCGGGAGGCCGACGAGATCTGGACGGGGTTCCGGATCGACGTGGAGAACGCGCGGTTGAACAGCGCCATCCTGAGCGCGAACTCTCCTCCTTCCGGCGGGCTCGTCTCTCGCGGCCAGGGCTACAACTTCGTGTTTCAGCGTGGCCCCGACGGACGCTGGAGCAGAGCCGGGCAGGAGTGAGATCGCCCGAGCCGCCGTTCCCCTGGAGCGCATGATCCGCAGCTTCATCTACGACCTTCTGATCCTCCGGCTCACCTCGCGGTGGTACGCCGAGGTGCTGGCGCGCGTGCCCGAGGGCTCCGCGCTGCTCGACGTGGGGATCGGCACGGCCGGCGCGCTGCTGGCCAACGCCGATGCGGTGAAGCGGAAGCGCCTGCGCATCGTCGGCATCGACGTGGATGCGGACTACGTGGAGCGCGCGCGGCGCAGGCTGGGAGACTCCTCGCTGGCCAATCTCGCCGAGGTGCGCCTGGAATCCGTCTACGATCACCAGGCCGGGCCGTACGATGCCGTGTATTTCTCCGGCAGCTTCATGCTCCTCGCTGAGCCCGAGCGGGCGCTGCGGCACTGCTGCACGCTGTTGAAGCCGGGCGGATCCATCTTCTTCACGCAGACGATCCAGAAACAGCCGGCCCGCTGGATGGAGGTCCTAAAGCCAGTGCTGAAGCGGGTCACCAGCATCGACTTCGGCCGGGTGACCTACGAGGACGACTTCAGGGCCCAGCTCGGCGCCGCGGGGCTGCATCTCGAGGAATTCACCACGTTGTCGCGCCACGGGAGCCGGATCACGTGCATCGCCGTGGCAAGACCTGTCCGCACGGCGAGATAGACGCCTGGATTCTCGTCCCGACTCCCTACTCTGCGCTTCCGTCGCCATGCGTTCGAGCGGGTCCGGCGCCGGTATTCAGTCGCCGCACGGCCCGCCGCGAGGTGCCGCATCCATTCTGATCGACTTCCGGCGGACCGCACCGGTCAGGTGGGCGTGAGCACCTTGTCACTGCACCATCCAATGGTGCCCGCGCCATCGTCCACCTTCCACCATTCCCGCGCGTTCACCACCCGCGGCCCTTCGATGATCGTCAGGTCAGTCCCGCGCGGCAGCACCTTGGCCACGCTGGAGGTCAGCCCGGGGGCCTGGCGAACGTTCGCATCCTGACTGAGTACCGCCTTCCCGCTCGTCGCGAGCTCTCCGATCATGAACGCCTTCAGATCGTTCATGTCGCCATTGAAACGGTCTCGGTCGACGCCGCTCCCTATTCCGCTCACCGTACCCTGGTCGGTGTACTGCCAGAACGTGTACTTGGTCCAGCCGCCGATCAGCTTCGGCTGCGGCACGCCATAGCTTGCGATCCAGAGCGGATACGAATCCGAGAACGCGTTCGAGTTGCCGGTAATCTCCTTCCATGTGGACGGATAGGTGTAGATCAACGGAGCCCGCCCGATCGCCTTCCGCACAGAGCGCACGAACTCCCCCACCCGGTTCACAACCTCAGTTTTCGGGTAGGTGATCGGTCCCGCGCCGTCGCCCGGCCCCTCCACGTCGATCGCGGGCGGGAGCTCCCCCGGCTGCATCTGACCGATGTGCTGGAGGAAGTACGCCGCCTGCGCGACCGGATCGACGTCATGGCGATAGAAGTGGTACATCCCAGGAACGATGCCCGCCGCATGGCACCCGGCGCGGTTCGTCTGTGCTTTCGGATCCACGAACGAGATCCCCTGCGTCGCCTTGATGAGCGCAAACGAGATCCCCGCGTCCTTCGCCTTCTTCCACTGGATCACCCCATTGTGGTGCGAGACGTCCACGCCCTCGAGTTGCGCCATGGTATCCTCCCGCGTTTTGAGGTGTGCCTGAAACGGCCGATCGGATCGCCTGGCCAGCCGAAACAAACGGCAACGGTGAGACCCTGAGCATAGTGCCCGTGCATTCGGAGCAGGTCAATATTCATGATGCGGGCACCAACTCAACGGCCGTAAACGGGCGAAGCGGCTCAGCGCTCCAACCAAATCCCATCTTCGCCAATCTACTGTGTACGGACACACCACCTGGCCCTCCGCCGAGGTGGTGATCCGGACGGGTATGCCGCCGAACGTGGGTTTTTACACAGAGTGTTGCTTTTTACACACGTCGCGTGTACACTGGCTTCATGGCACAGAACCGACCCGCGCTGACCAAGCGCGAAAAAGAGATCCTGGACATCGTCTACGCCCGCGGCCACGCGACCGCGGCGGAGGTACGCGCGGCGATGGCGGACCCGCCCACCGACGCGGGCGTGCGCACGGTGCTGCGCGTGCTGGTGAACAAGGGCCACCTGCGCATCCAGCAGGATGGTCCGCGCTACGACTACTTTCCCGTGGTGGCCCGCGAAACCGCCCGCCGCTCCGAGGTGCAGCACCTGCTGCGCACCTTCTTCGGCGGGTCGCTGGAGTCGGCGCTGGCCACGCTGCTGGACGTGGGCCGCGGGAAGCTGGATGACGAGGAGCGGGAGCGCTTGAAGCGCCTCATCGACGACGCCGCGCAGGAGGGACGCTGAGATGACCGCCCTGACTCCGATGGTCCTCCTGCTCCTGAAGGCGAGCGCCCTGCTTGCCGCCGCGCTGGCCGCGGGACTCCTCCTCCGACGGAGAGCGGCGGCGGACCGGCATCGGCTCTGGAGCGCGACGTTCGCGGGGCTCCTCGCGCTCCCCCTGCTGGCGTTCGCGCTACCCGGCTTCCACATCCCGCTACCCGCCCCGCGTCCGCGCCCGGCCGTCGCCGCAGAGCGCCCCGCGCTGGTCACTGCGCCCGACGAGACGCCGCGCGCCACCCCGTTCGAACGGCGCGGTCCTTCGACGCCATCCGCCGCACTGCACAGCGCCAAGCCTGCCGCGACGAGGGCGCTTCCATCGCTGCGAAGCGTGGTCCTGGTCGTCTGGCTGGCGGGGGTGCTCGCCGCCCTGACCGCGCTGCTCACGGCGCTGCTGCGGGCGCATCGGGTGGCCAGGGGCGCGGAGGTGATGGACGACCCGGCATGGCGCGAGTCGGCCTCCGATCTCGCGGGGTGGCTGGGTATGCGACGTTCCGTCCGAGTCCTCGCCTCCCCGGCCGTGCAGACGCCGATGGCGGGCGGCCTTCTGCGCCCCACGGTGTTCGTCCCCCCCACCGCGCGGGAGTGGCCGGACGAGCTGCGCGTGATGGTGCTGGCGCACGAGATCGCGCACCTGGCCGGGCGGGACCCGCTCCGGAAGGTGCTCGGGCGCGCGGCGCTCACGCTGTACTGGTTCCATCCCCTGGCCTGGATCGCGGCCAGGCAGGCGGCCGCCGCCTGCGAGCAGGCGTGCGACGAGGCCGTGCTCGCGCTGGGGGTGCGTCCCTCCGCCTACGCCGGCGTGCTCCTCCACTTCGCCGACGCCGCACCGCCCGTGCTGGCGGGCGCGGCGCTCCCCATCGTCCGACGCTCATCCCTGGAGGCTCGACTCATGGCCATTCTCAACGCACCAACGCGTCCCGCCGCACGGCGCGGTATCTTGCTCCCGGCGGTGGCGGCCGCCGCGGTCACCGTGTGCATCGCGGCGGCTCAGCCCTCCGCGACGCCGCGCACTCCCGCGGCCGCGCCCCTGCGCCCCGTGCCCGCCCGGAACGTCGCGGCCCGCCCGGTGACACCCGTACGTGCCGTGACGACCACCCCAACGCCCTCGGCTCCCGTCGTGACTAACCAGGAGTCGTGCTGGTCCAGAGGCATGGACGGCACGTTCAGCGGCACCGTGTCGATGAGCGACGACAACGGGGTGTCGACGATCTACGAGCGGTCGGGGCGCTCGGGGAACGAAGTGGTCGTGCAGCGCTCCTTCGGCGACCTGCGCGTGTGCGCGAGGGCGGAGGGGCTGCGGGACGAGGATGCGCTCCCGAGCAGCTGGGGAGGCCGCGCGAGCCGCGTGGTGCTGGAGACGGACCAGCGGGGCGACGTGCGGCAGATGAACATCGCGGGCGGCCAGGCGACGTACGCGGTCAACGGCGTCCAGCGCGGCACGGATGCGTCGGCGCAGGCATGGCAGAGCCGGCTGCTGGCCCTCCTGGACGCCACCTGGGAGCTCAGCCAGCTGCGCGGCCAGGAGAGCAGCCTGCGCGGGCAGATCTCCTCCATCCACGGCGAGCGGAGCAGCCTGCAGGGGGAGATCTCCTCGCTGCACGGCGAGGTGAGCAGCATGCGCGGCCGCATCGCGTCGCTGCGCGGCGAGGAGAGCAGCCTGAGTGGAAGGATCGCCTCCATCCGCGGGCACCTGAGCTCGCTGCAGGGGCATATCTCCTCCGAGCAGGGCGCCATCTCCAGCCTGACCGCGGGCCGCGACCAGAGCGGGGCGGACAGCGAGCGGATCAGCCGGCGCGTCGCCCAGCACCGGCAGGCGATCCGCGAGCTGGAGGAGGAGATCCGCCGCTACGACGTGGACAGCCGGGTCCGCGCCGTCGAGAGGGAGATGGCGTCGCTGGACGTGGACCGGCAGGTGGAGGCCGTCGAGCGCCAGATCGCCCAGTTCAACCTGGACTCTCGCGTCGCCGACGTGAACCGGCGCATCGCCGGGCTGCGGGTGGACGAGAGCGTCGCGGCCATCGAGCGGCAGATCACCGCGCTCGACGCCCCCCGCCGCATCCGGGCGCTGGAGGGCCGCGTGGCGGAGGCGCTGGAGCGGCTGCGCGCGGAGCTGCGGTGAGAGGGGCCCGGCGGTTGAAACCGCTGCAACAACCGCGGGAAACCTGCCTTCGCAGGTTCCGGAGGGTCGAGATCGGCGCCGGGTGCTAGGAACGGTGCGGCGGCGGGTCGCGGGGGCTGAAGCCCCCGGCTGGAACTACGGGAAGACGGCTGAAGCCGTCTCGTGCGGCGCAGCCAGTCCGCGCAGGCGGACTTCGCGTGGTTCCAGCCGCGAATTCATTCGCTTTCTGGAGGCGGGCCTGTGCGTGGGGCTCCGGCACCCTGCCCCCCGATCACACCCATCCACCCAACCAACCCGAGCAAAAAAGGGCGGACCCTCGCAGGTCCGCCCTTTCTTTGCGTCACCATCAACAGCTTACGCCGCCTGCTCCTCGCGGTTCTTGCAGTCCAGGCAGTAGCGCGCGTGGGGGAGCGCTTCGAGGCGCTCGAACGGGATCGGCTTCTTGCACGAGTGGCAGATGCCGAACTCCGCGGGGTTGTTTATCAGGCGGCGAAGCGCCTCCTCCACGCGGTACAGGTAACGCCCCTCCTTGCTGGCGAAGAGGAACGACTTCTCCCGCTCCATCGCGTCGGTTCCCTGGTCCGCCATGTGGAACGAATAGCTGGACAGGTCCGCGTCCGCCGAATCGCGCGTCCGCGACGACTGTTCCTGAAACCGACCAAGAGACCTCAGCGTCTTCTGCCGCTCGCGCATCAGAAGCCGCTCGATCTGCTCGAGCTGTGTCCGATCCATGCCGCTCTCACTGCTGATGGTTGGGGAACTGGGCTGGACGCGTGTGGCGGGAGGGGAGCGGAGACAACGTTCCTGGCCGCACCGCACTGGAGGTCCGAAACTCTGAAAAATAACCAAACCCGCGGTTTCAGTACACCCCTGCGGGCTCAGCTCCCGAAACGCTCGATCACGCGCACCACGTCGTTGCCGTTGGCCCACAGCATCAGCGCCACCACGATCAGCAGGCCGACCTGCGAAAGGCGGATGCGCGTCTCCACCGAGAGGGGCCGGCCACGCACCGCCTCGATGCCCAGGAACATCAGGTGGCCGCCGTCCAGGACCGGGATGGGGAGGAGGTTGAGGACCGCCAGGTTGATCGAGAAGAAGGCCAGGAAGGCCAGGAAGACGTCCAGCCCCATCCGCGCCGTCTGGCCGGACGCCTGCCCGATGGTGAGCAGCCCGCCCATGTTGCGCGCGGAGGTGCGGCCCGTGATCAGGTCGCGCAACGCGTCCAGGATCGACACGGTGCCGTCCCAGGTGTCCGTGAAGCCCGTCTTCACCGCCTCGATCGGACCCACGGAACGGCGCTCGGTGGGCACCTCCGGCGGCCGTGCGCCGATGCGGCCGATGGTGATGGACTTGCCATTCTCGTCGTCTTCGCGCTCGGCGGCGGGGGTGACCGTCATGCGCACGCGCTGACCGCCGCGCTCCACCTCCACGGGGAGCGGGAGCCCGGGGCTGGCGCGCACCACGCGGACGAAGTCGTTCCACCCTTGCACCGAGCGGCCGTTCACCGCCACGACGCGGTCGCCGGCCTTCATCCCCGCGCGCGCGGCGGCCTGGCCTGCCACGACCTCGGGGATGACGGCGGGGATCAGCGGCTCGATGGCGCGCGCCACCTCCATGCGCGCCGTGCGCCCCTCCGGCACCACCAGCGTCACCGTGCGGCCGCCCTCCAGCAACACCGGGAGCGGGCCGGGCGGCGCATCCACGATCCCCCTGCGGATGCCGCCCCACGTGCTGACCGGCTTGCCGCCCACGGACACGACGCGCGCGCCGAAGGGGATCTTGGCGGCCTCCGCAGCGGGGCCCACCGCCGTCGCCGGCTCGGGGGTCGCGACCTTGGTGATGCGGATGACGCGCTCCCCGTACGCCGCGGCCAGCGCGCCGTAGACGAGCACCGCGAACAGGAAGTTGACGATCACGCCGGCCGAGATCACCAGGGTGCGCGCCCAGAGCGGCTTGGAGTCGAAGGTGCGCTCGGGGTCCACCGGCACCCCCTCGTCGCCGCCCTCCAGCAGCGACTGCGCCTCGTCGTCCTCCATCCCCGCCATCTTGACGTAGCCGCCCAGCGGAATGGCGGAGATCACGTACTCCGTCTCGCCGCGCGTGAAGCCGATCACGCGCGGCCCGAAGCCGATGGAGAAGCGGGGTACCTGGATTCCGACCCACTTGGCGGCGAAGAAGTGCCCCGCCTCGTGGATGGTCACCAGCACCCCGATCACGACCAGGAAAGCAGCGATATTCAGCAGCAAGGCACGTAGTTCCGCACAAAGGTTTCCGTCGTCCGGCGGGCCCAGGCGTCCGCCTGGAGCACCGCCCCCAGCGAGTCCGCGGGGCCGCCGCGCCACTGCGCCAGCGTCTCACCCACCGCTTCCGCGATCCCGGGGAAGCCGAGCGCGCCGCCCAGAAAGTGCGCCACCGCCACCTCGTTGGCCGCGTTGAAGACGGCCGGCGCGGTGCCGCCCTCCCTCCCCGCCGCCACGCCGAGCGCGAAGGCGGGGAACCGCTCCTCGTCCACCGCCTCGAAGGTCAGCGCGCCGGCGGCCACGGGGTCGAAGCGCCGGCATTCGTACACCAGCCGCTCCGGAAAGCTCAACGCGTACAGCACGGGGAGCTCCATGGTGGGGAACCCCATCTGCGCCAGCACCGATCCGTCCACCATTTCCACCATCGAGTGGATGATGGACTGCGGGTGCACCACGGCCTCGATGCGCTCGTACGGCACCCCGAAGAGGAAGTGCGCCTCGATCACCTCCAGCGCCTTGTTGGCGAGCGTGGCGGAGTCGATGGTGACCTTGGAGCCCATGTCCCACGTGGGATGCCGCAGCGCGTCGGCCGGCGTGGCGGCGGCGAGCATCTCGGCCGTCCAGCAGCGAAAGGGGCCGCCCGACGCGGTCAGCACCAGCCGCCGCACCGCCTCGGGCGCGCTCCCCGCGAGGCACTGGAGGATGGCGCTGTGCTCGCTGTCCACGGGGAGGAGCTCTCCCCCGCCCTCGCGCGCGGCCTCCAGCACCAGCGGGCCCGCGCACACCAGCGACTCCTTGTTGGCGAGCGCGACCCGCTTCCCGGCCCGGAGCGCCGCCAGCGTCGGCTCCAGCCCCGCCGCGCCGACCAGCGCGTTGAGCACCACGTCGGCGTCGGGGTGGGTGGCGGCCTCCAGCAGCGCCTCGCGCCCCGTGCGCCAGCGGGTCCCGCCGCACGCGCCGGCAGGCACCGGGCCTTCCGCCACGACGGCCAGATCAGGCCGGTAGCGCTCCGCCAGCGCACCCAGCGCCTCGCCGCGCGTACCCGCGGTGAGCGCCACCGCGCGGAAACGGTCAGGGTGCTGGTCCAGCACGGCCAGCGCGCTCCGGCCGATCGATCCGGTTGCGCCGAGGATGGAAACGCCCTTCAAACGGAAGTCCTGGAGAACGGAAGTGCCAAGTGCCGAGTGCCTGGTGGCTGGTGTTCGTGGGCCGGCCTCGGCGCGTCGTCAGGCACGGGCAGCCACGCGGGGCTGCCCCTACCAGGTTTCTGCGCGCCGCGTCACGAACCCGTCCGCCCGAGTCCGCGCAGGCGGACTTTGCGCGGCTCCAGCCGCGAATTTATTCGCCCCTGGATGCCCCCCCGGCTCCCCTCACATCCCCACGACGTACCGAAAGAACGCGTAGCCGATCGGAAGCGTGAAGAAGAGCGAGTCGAAGCGGTCCAGCGCGCCGCCATGGCCGGGGAGGAGCTTGCCCGAGTCCTTGACCCCCACGTCGCGTTTGAACAGCGACTCCGCCAGGTCCCCCGTCTGCGACGAGACCGAGATCAGCACGCCGAACGCCGCGGCCTCCACGATCCCCATCTGGTACGAGGGGAAGCGGGCCAGCAGGAATGCATACCCCACGGCGGAGAGAAGGGTGCCGAACAGCGCGCAGACGGCGCCCTCCACCGTCTTTCCGGGGCTCACTTTGGGGATCAGCTTGTGCTTCCCCCACGTCCGCCCGCCGAAGTAGGCGAAGCTGTCGTTGATCCAGGTGAGCACCACCGGCGCCAGCAGGATCACCATGCCGTGCAGCGGCGAATCCACGCCCGGCAGGTGGCGCAGGAAGAGCGCGAAGAGGAGCAGCGCCGTGTACGCCGCGCCGAACACCGTGACCGACACC
>DASVVI010000393.1:0-10517 GCA_036386635.1 Longimicrobium sp. | reverse complement strand
GCCGGAGTCCGTCCGCCAGGTCGCGCGGATCAGACGGCATCGGCGGGCTCCCGCTCGTCGGCGCCGCGCAGCACGCCCTCGCGGATCACGGCGACCTCGCCGCTCTCCGGGTCCGCGCCGCGGCGCACTGTGTAGGAGGCGGGGAGCCCCTCCTCCAGCGAGGTGCGCCCGTCGTCGTCCCGCTCCATCGCCTCGGGCTCCGGGTGGACGAAGCAGCCCTCCGCCTCCACCACCACGCGCGCCGTGTAGTCCGCCAGATCGCCGACCGACGCGGTGGCGCCGCCTTCGAGGTCGAGCGGCGTGGCGAAGTTGGCGCCGACGTCCGCGCGAAAGGGCTCCAGCCCCGGCACCACCACGGTTCCGCCGCGCACCAGCAGGTCGAAGACGTGGGTGTCGTTCTCCTCCAGCGACTCGTACTCCTCCACCGGCACCTGCTCGTAGCTCCCGTCCGCCAGCGCCTCCAGCGCGGTCAGGATGGCGACGAAGCTGAGCTTGCGCAGGAACTGCTTCTCCGGATCGTCGGGCCAGTAGCCGCACTCCAGCAGCAGCGTGGAGGCCCCGGAGCGCTGGCTGTACTCGCCGGAGCCGGTGGGGTTGTACTCCTCCTGGAAGCGCGCCACGCGTCCCTCCGCCAGCGGCTCCACGGCGCGGCGGATGGCGCCGCACAGCCGCTTCGCGCGGATGCGCCGCTCGTCGTCCTCCATCTCCGGATTGCCCGGCGTAGCCAGCATGGCGAGCGCCGTGATCGCGCCCTCCTTCCCCACCCGCTTGCGCACGTCCTGGTCGTGCAGGGTGAGGACGAAGCCGGGGCGGAAGTCGTCGTGGAAGCGCTTGAACGCCTGCATCTCCGGCGTGCGCCAGGCGCGCGCGTCGCGGTTGATGTCGATCCCCTGCGCGTTGGTGCGGATGAAGCGCTCGGCGCCGTCGGGGTTGAGCATGGGGATGGCGGCGATTGTCAGCCCCTCCGCGATGCGGCGCACCCGCTCGTCGTCCGGCTCGCGCGCGAAGTAGCAGAGGAGGTCGGCGAGGCCCATCGTGTGGCTGGGCTCGTCGCCGTGCATCTGGCTGAAGAGGAGGACGCGCAGCGGACCGCTCCCGAAGCGCACCGCGTAGAGCGGCCGGTCCTCGGCCGAGCGCCCGATCTCCTCGCGCGAAAGGCACCCGGCCTCGTCCACCAGCGTGCCGAGGATCTGCCAGAGCTCCGCGTGCGTGAACTTGCGGTGGGTGAGTGCGGGAAGGGCGTACGCTTCGTGGAGAAGGTCCCGTTCTGCGTCGAACGTCATCCGGCTCGTGTGCTGGGGGTGCTCAGGGCTCGCCGTGGAGCTTGGTCCAGCGCGAGGAGGGGCCGGGGGCTCTGATCCCGGCGAGGATCGCGCGGCCGCGCCGCTCCAGGAACGCGAGGAGGCTCGCCAGCTCGTGCTCCCGCTCGCCGGCATCCTCGGCCCAGGCGCTGCGCGGGTACGCGGCTCCGCACCGCGCGCACGCGACCGTGCACGCGCCGCGGCCCTCGCCGTGGAGCGTCCAGCTTCCGGTGCAGTCCGGGTGCGAATGGTCCAGCAGCAAGAGATCCTCCTTTTGATGCGCTTCGCCGCTCGCAATCGCACCGGGCATGCCCCGTCCGTATCAGCGCCAAAGGCCGGCCCCTTCCTGGGACCGGCCTTCGTTTTTTCCTCACACAGAGCCACAGAGGGGTACGGCAAGCAAGGAAGAAGGGGTTCTCCGCGCCTTGCGGTTTCCTCCGTGTCCTGTGTGATGCCGTCAGAAGCGGAGGTTGAGCCCCACGCCGATGGTCACGTAGTCGAGCTCGTCGATGTTGCGGTAGCGCACCATCGGGGTCAGCGACAGGTTCTGCCCGACCGGGTAGAAGCCGCCGAGGCCCGCCTCGATCCCCGTCTCGTCGTCCTGAAAGAGCGCGCCGATCTGGAAGTACGGGTTGTAGATTCCGCCGCCGGTCCCCAGCGTGACGCGCCCGCCCAGCTCGAAGCCGTCCGACGTGAGCTCGTCGTCCAGGTCATCGACGTCGAACTCGAAGCTGCTCCACCCGCCATACAGCCCGAAGAGCGGAGTGAGCTGGAACGCACCCGTGATCCCGAACCCGACCCCCGGCTCCAGCACGTCCGCCGCATCGCCCACCGGAACGCCCAAGTCCAGGCGTCCCTCGACCGAGATCGGAATCGTGCTCTGCGCCTGCGCGCCCTCCGCCCCCGCCAGCGCCGCCGCCGCGATCAGCAGCCCCGCAAAGATTCCCTTCTTCATGTTCCCCTGTCCCTTGTTGGTAGAAGTGACCGTCCGCCGTGGAGGACAGATCCGCGCCCACGCGCCGTACCCTCGCGGCGCGCAACCATAACCGCCGCAACGACATCGCCCCAAAGCACGAATCCCGGCGCGTGCGCGTCGGGATTCGAAATGGGCAAGAACCGGGCTGAAAGGGCAGTGCCTGGCAAGGCCCGGCGACTGAAGTCACGGCAACAACAGCACAAAGTCCGCCTTCGCGGACTCGCGCCGCCGGCCTGGTCGTTCCGCCCCCTCTCCCGATAACAGAGGGCGAAGCCCTCTCCTGTTATCGGGAGAGGGGGCAGCGAGGAACGAGCGGGGGTGAGGGCCCCCTACCGCACCACCCCGCTCAACACCCGGTACAGATACTCCGTCGCCCACCCCAGCGCCGCGACCGGCACGCGCTCGTTGTCGCCGTGCATGCGCAGCTCGTCCTCGTCGGCGAGCGGCATGGGGAGGATGCCGTACGTGGGGATCCCCGCGCCGCGCAGGATGGCGCCGTCCGTGGCGCCGGTGGACATGAAGGGGAGCACCACCGCGTTCGGCACCATCGCGCGCGCGGCCGTTTCCATCGAACGGTACAGGTCGGTGGAGACGGGCGAGGGGTCGGGCGCCGGGAGCGGGTCGCCCTCCAGCTCGAAGCGCACCGAGGGCTCGCCGCCCACCCGGTTCATCTCCGCCACGATCTGCCGGATGTCGTCGCCGGGGATGATGCGCACGTTGAAGGTCGCCTTCCCCTCCGACGGGATCACGTTGGCGCGGAAACCGCCGTTCAGCAGGGTGAGCGAGGCGCCCGCGCGGAGCACCGCGTTGTGCAGCGGCTCGCGCGACAGCGTGGCGGCGGCCGCGTCGATCTGCGCCTGCGTGGCGCCGGTGGCCGTCAGCGCCTGCATCGCGGCGCGCATCTCCGCGTCAGGCTCCGTGGCGGCGAGGCGGTTGAAGTAGAGGCGCGTGGTCTCGATGAGGCGCACGGGCGGCTTCCACTCGTGCACGCGGTTCACGGCGCGCGCCAGGGCCGCCAGCGCGTTGCCGGGCAGGGGGACGGAGCCGTGCCCGCCCGTGCCCGTCGCCGTGGCCACGACGTTGTAGTAGACCTTTTCGGTCGTCTGGATGTTGACGGTGCGGATGGCGCCGTCGCGCACGCGGATGCGCCCGCCCTCGTTGAGCGCGAACTCGGCGTTGCCCAGCAGCTCGCGGTGATGCTCCACCACGCTGTCGATTCCCACCGAGGGGCCGCCCTCCTCCGCCGCGGTGGCCAGGAAGATGACGTCGCGCGTCATCCGCCCGCGGTCGCGCGCCAGCTCCTGCATGGCGACCAGGGCCGCGGCCAGCATCCCCTTGTCGTCGATGGCACCGCGGCCGTACAGGTGCGCGCCGCGGATGGTGGGGACGAAGGCGTTCGTCTCCCACTTGGTGCTGTCGGCGCCCACCACGTCCATGTGCCCCATGATTACGACGGGCCGCCTGGTGGCACGCCCCGCGCGGAGCCGGGCCACGAAGTTGGCGCGCCCCGGCGCCACGTTCAGCACGTGCGTCTCCACGCCGGGCACGGTGCGGAAGACGGAGTCGAAGTAGGCCGCCGTCAGCGCCTCGTTCCCCGGGGGGTTCTGGGTGTTGATGCGGATCAGGTTCTGGAGGTGCGCCAGCGTCGCGCGCCCGGTCGCCGCGCGGTCGAAACGGGCAGGCGCGGGTGCCGCGACGTCGTACTGCGCCGCGGCGGGCATGGCGAGGAGGGCGGCCAGCCCGGCCGCCACGAGGGTCTTCTTCAGCATCGATCTTCCGCGTTGGGGGTGTGGCGGATGTGTACGCCGCGGGCCCGCGATGGGTCCAGCGTCAGAGCGTGTCGCGTTGGATCAGCAGCGGGACGCCGTTCAGCGCGGAGGTGGTCAGCGAGCCCAGGATGACGTGGCGGTTCTCGCGCAGCACCGCCGGCGTCGACCCGCTGGCCTTCGCGATGGTGTCGCGCCGGAACGCGGCATCGAAGGTGAGCGGCACGAAGCCCGGCGCGCTGAGCGTCAGGTCCACGTTGGGGAAGCCGAAGACACCGTCCACGCGCACCTGCACCGTCTGCCCCCGCACGCGCACGGTGCCGCTCCCGGAGATGTCCTCCTCGCTCTGCGTGAGATCGAGGTCGAAATCGTAGCGCGACGTATCCGCCAGCGTGGTCCCGGTCCAGCGGCCGGTGACGTCGTACTGGCCGGGATCGAAGTCCTCGCCGCCGCACGCGGCCAGGAGGACGATGAGGGCGAACCCCGCAGAGAAACGCATTCTGATGTCCATCGGGTGAAGGAAGAACGTGTCCCCGCCAAGTTTACCCGCGCGTCTCCCGCACAACAAGCGGTGACCCGCTCCCGGCAGCGTTCTTGCCGAAAACGGGGCGCATGTTCAAGAAGCAGATCCATCAGACGACGCGCTCCGAGGGGCCGTGGGGCGGCGGGCGGCGGATCGTGGTGGACTTTCGCACCACGGGCGATCCGGTGCCGGCGGTCCTGCTGGTGCCTCGCGACCGCACACCGGCGCCGGCCGCGCTGCTCCTGCACGGCTACACCTCGCGCAAGGAGCACATGAGCGAGGGCGTTGGCGCCGCGCTCCTCAAGCGTGGGATCGCCTCGCTCTCCATCGACCTCCCGCTGCACGGCACGCGCAACGATCCCGTGCAGGCGCAGGCGAGCCGCAACCCTTTGGCGCTGATGAAGATCTGGCGCCAGGCCGTCTCCGAGTGCTCGCTCTCGCTCCGCTACCTGGCCGCCCGCCCGGAGGTGGACGGAAATCGGCTGGCGGTGGCGGGATACTCGCTGGGCTCCTTTCTGGCGGTGCTGCTGGCGGCGCAGGAGCCCTCCGTCCGCGCCCTGGTCCTCGCGGCCGGCGGCGACCTCCCGTCCGGCACGCCGTTCGCCGCCGTCGCGCGTACCGTGGCCGACCCGCTGCGCGCCATCCGCAAGCTGGACGGCCGCCCGCTGCTGATGGTGCACGGCCGCGGCGACCGCACCATCCGCCCGGACCAGGCGGAGCGCCTCTTCGCCGCCGCGCAGGAGCCCAAGGAGCTGCGCTGGTGGAACGCCGGCCACATCCTCCCCCCCGACGCCATCGCCTACGCCGCCACCTGGCTCGCCGATCGCCTGTGCGACGACCCGAAGCGCACGGGCACCGACGGGTGATCCCTGGATTGCTCGATCCCACTTGGTGGGCTTCGGGGAGGCTGGCACCGCCTGTGCAATCACATGCGGCCCACGATCGGCGGGCGCGGGGGGTTCCAACGAAGGCGAGAGGACGGATGGCGGATCAGCAGGAGCACCCGGAAGGACCTGAGCAGCAGCCGGAAGAGCGCATCCCGCGCCACGCGGGAGAGAAGCCCATCGCGCTGGTGGACGGCTCCAACGTGGCCCATTCCGGCGAAGGCGAGCGGGCACGGCTGCAGAACATCGACATCGTGGTCGAAAAGCTGATCGAAGAGGGATACCGGCCGATCGTGGTGGTGGACGCGGCGCTCCGCCACCAGATCGACAACCGGCCGCTCTACGAACAGCAGGTGGGGGACGGCAAGATCCGCCAGGCCCCCGCCGGCACCGACGCGGACTACTTCCTCCTCGCCTTCGCGCGCGAGCTGGACGCCTCCATCGTGAGCAACGACCGCTTCCGCGACCGCCAGGAAGTCTTCCCTGAGGCGCACGAGCGCATGATCCGCTACATGATCGTGGCGGACGAAGTGGTCTTCGAGCGGCGCAACAAGCGCCGGTAGTACAGAAAAGCCTCACACAGAGTCACGAAGGGGAACGGAAAGCCCACAGACAACCTCTGTCGTCCTTTCAGTTCCCTCTGTGGCTCTGCGTGAGGCTCTTTTTTCTCGTGACTGGCGTCAGCTCCCGAACTGCGCGAAGCCCACCAGGTTCCCCGCGGGCTCGCGCACAAAGATCTCGTCGGCGCCGTAGGGCGTCTTCCGCCGGGGAACCACCTGCTCCACCCCTTCCAGCGCGCGCTCCACCGCGTCGATATCGTCCACCTCGATGAACAGGAGCGAGCCCTCCATCGTCAGCCCTTCCGCGACGGCGGGAGCATCGGCCTCGACGCTGGCGCGGGTCTGGTACATCACCTCCACGCCGTCTTTTTCCAGAATCAGGAAGCCGAGATGCTCCTCGTGGGGCACCTCTGCGGTCTTCTCGAAGCCCAGGCGGTCTACCCAGAAGGGGATGGAGGGCTCGATCCGCTCGACGTAGAGGATCGGGGTCAGCTTCTTCATGGTTGGCATACGCGTCGTTTCGGTTCAGGTGAGTGGGATGATGGAATCACGTTACGGGTCGCCCGCGGCGGACGCTTGTACGGATGCGACACGCTCGGCGCGCCACACGTGCGGCGGCACCCCCGCCAGCCGCGCGAACTCGTGGTTGAAGTGCGCCTGGTCGTAGTAGCCCGCCCGCAGCGCCACGCGGCCGAACGGGAGCTCCGCGCGCGCCATCAACGCGATCGCCGCATTCAGCCGGGCCACGCGCGCCGCCTGCTTGGGGGTGAGGCCCACGTGGTCGTGGAAGATGCGCTGCAGCCGCCGCTCGCCCACACCGAGCTGCGCCGCCAGCTCGCGCACCGGGAGCGCCCCTGCCGTCGAGCCCAGGCGTGCCCACGCCGCGGCGGCGATCGGCTCCGGCGCGTCCCGGAATCGCGCGGCGAGCACCTCCGCCAGCACCGGCACGGCCGCGAGCGCGGAGCCAGCGTCCAGCACGGGAGCGCACAGGGAGCCCAGCCCCAGCTCGTCCAAACCCGCGTCCAGGTCCGTCAGCTCGCCCGCGGGGAAGCCCAGCGCGGCGCCGCCCGGCCGGAAGCGGACCCCCACGATCTCCACGCGCCCGGCCACGTGCACGGGAACCGCGCGCGTCATGGCGCCCACCGCGTAGCCGCGTGAGCCGCTGGGTGCCCCGCCCTCCGCGGGCTCGCCGAAGTCGAAGATCAGGTCGATGCACCCGTCCGGCAGCACGCGGTTGAGCGCGGGGGCGGACAGCGGCCCATCGGAGCGCAGCGTCCACAGGCACTCCACGCGCGCGGCGAGGGCGGGCGGCGGATCATGTTCGCGGTACAGGGGCGCGGTCATGGGGAGACGATAAGGCGCGGCGCGGCGGTGGACAACGGGGGCGGGGTGCTTGTGGCGGGGGAGCGGCTTCGGTTACAATGGTGGGCCCACAGGCGCCTTCCCCGCACCGCCACGCAAGAGCCATCAGTTGAGAGATGTAGCGCTGTACCACGGCGACGGCCACGGCTGGATCGAGGTCGTAACCGGAGTGATGTTCAGCGGCAAGAGTGAGGAACTGATCCGCCGCGTCCGCCGCGCGCTGATCGCCCGGCGCCGCGTGCAGCTCTTCAAGAGCGCCCTGGACGACCGCTACCAGGGAGTCACGCGCGTCAGCACGCACAACGGCGCCGGCGTGGACGCGGTGCCCGTTAGCGACAGCCGCCAGGTGCTGGAGCAGGCGCACCCGGAGACGCGCGTCTTCGCCGTGGACGAGGTGCAGTTCCTGGACGACGGCATCGTGGACGTCATCCAGCTCCTGGCCGACCGCGGAGCGCGCATCATCGTGGCCGGCACCGATCTGGACTTCCGCGGCGAGCCCTTTGGCCCCATGGCGCGCCTGATCGCCGTGGCGGAAACGGTGGACAAGCTGCACGCCATCTGCGTGCGCTGCGGCAACGCCGCCACGCGCAACCAGCGGCTGGTGAACGGCGAGCCCGCTCCGTACGAGGCACCGGTCATCCAGGTGGGCGGCCAGGAGGCGTACGAAGCGCGCTGCCGCCGCTGCCACGAAGTCCCCTCCGCCACGCGCGACCAGACTTCGCTGCTGGATCTGCTCGGCTCCGGGTCGCACGAGGCGGTGGTGCTCACGCACGAGAGCCTGCGCAGTCCGGTGTAGAAACAACAGCCTCACACAGAGGGCACAGAGGGAACTGCAAGCCACAGAGGAAAACCTTCTGCTTTTCTCTCTGTGGCTCCGTGGCTCTGTGTGAGGTTGCTTTTCAGTCGTCCTCGTACAAACGCTGCTCTTCGTCGTGCATGATGCGTGTGAGCGCGTCCCCGAACGACACCCGCTCGCTCATGGCGGTGGCCTGCGCCTGGATCCAGAGCTGCCGCAACACCACCCCCAGCAGCGGCACGCCGAGCCCCTCCCGCGTCCGCCGCATCTCAGCCACGCGCCGCGCCAGGGGAAGGATCTCCTCGGGGATGTCGTCCTCCGCGGGAACGTAGGCGGCGCCCGCCGTCTCCGGAGTGCGCCCGTCCCCCTCCAGCACTTTGGGCCGCCCGCGCGCGCCCCAGCGCCGCGGATCGCGCGCTACCCGCACCGCCAGGCTCCCGTCCGCAAAGGGCTGCCACCACTCCACCAGCCCGCCGAGCAGCTCCTCCAGCAGCTTCTCCACCGACACGCGCACCGGCCCCTTCCGCCCGGGCCGGCGCCCGCGCTCCACCACCAGGAGGAGGTCGGCGCCGGGCTCCTCGTGCGCGAAAGTCTGGATCCAGCGCAGCGCCCGCACGCGCGCCGTCTCGGGCCCCTCGTTCTGGAGGTCCAGACGGCGGGTGGGCGGGTAGTGGCGCGCCTCGTACTCGCGGGCAAGCTCGTTCAGTCGCGTCAACGCGGGCTCCTCGCCTGGGGTACGACGGCTCGCCGTTGCACGGAAAGGGCCGCGCCGGGAACGCGGATTGCACTTCAGCGCCGCTGAGATACAGGACGCGGCCCGAGGCGGGCGCGCAAACCGCAAGGAGGGGGAACGATGGCACGCTACGACCGGGGATACGACTACGGCCTACGCGGTTTCCACGACACGACGGGCCCGCAGCGGCGCCGGGTGACGGCGCACTTCGTGGATCACATGCGCGGCTCCGGCGAGGACCCGCGCGACCTGCGCCCGCAGCAGGACATCCGCCGCGGGGTGCACGCGTACGGCAACGACTACGACCGTCCCGGCATGCGCGCCGGCTGGCAGCCGCACGTGAACCGGGTGACCGCCCGCTACAACCTGGACTACGTGCGCGAGCAGCACCCGGGCGAGTACCCCATCAACCCCCACCCCTACGGCGGGGACATGGAGTGGCGCGTGGGCGACTTCAACCAGTACCAGCGCCCGTACCAGACCAAGGGCGGCTCCAGCACCTATCGCGGCGGCGGGCGCCCCGTGGGCTGGGAGCGCGACCGGGCGCGCTACGACTACCTTTACCCGGAAAACCGCGGCCGGGGCTACGAAGGCCGCTGGTTCTGACCGCCCGCACAACGGACGGCCCGCCCCGGAGCTCCGGGGCGGGCCGATTTCGCATCCGTCAGGCTCGCGCGGCCGGTACGGCGGGCGCGTTCCCCGACTCCACCGCCGCCGCAAGATACTCCTTCAGCACGACGGGGAAGAGCGCCTCCGCCTCCACCCGCGACTCCGCCACCACCGAAAACCCCTCCAGCTCCTCGACGGTGACCAGGTAGTACGGCTCATCCCCCGCTGATCCCCGCACGGCCCGTCCATGCACCTAAAGGTAATCCGCTCCGGAGATTCCAGTACAAGCTGACGTTGGTTCGCCTGCTGGCGTGTCAATCACGGTACGCGAACCGCGCAAAGACGCTGTCCAGGCAAGTTTACGCCGCCGGCTCGTACCGCTCGATCTCCTGCAACTCCTCCACGCCCGCCGCATGCATCGCGTGCCAGAGGTCGTATCCTTGCTGAAGGTTCAGCCAGAATCCCGCCGAACTGCCAAACAAACGCTCGAGCCGGAGCGCGGTGTCGGGCGTGATGGACCGCCGCCCGTTGATCACTGCATCCAGCCGCTGCCGGTTCATCCTGAGAAGCTCCGCGGTGCGGGTGATGGTCAGCCCGTGCGGCCGGATGAACTCCTCCAGCAGGATGATCCCGGGGTGCTCCGGCTCTGCGTGGGTAGGCACTCGTACGTTCATGGTCCCTCCTGTGACTGTGTATCCGCTGGCTAATTCAAACCCATTCAGTGGTAGTCGACCACTTCGACATCGGCTGGGCCCATCGGCGTCCACGTGAGGCAGATCCGATACTGGCTGTTGATCCGGATGCTGTACTGCCCCTCCCGATCCGCGCGGAGCGCCTCCATCGCGTTTCCAGGTGGAAAGCGAAGGTCGTCGAGCCGCACCGCCGCGTCGACCATTCTCAGCTTTCGGCGGGCGAGCTTCTGAAGCTCCGCGGAGATCGTCTTGCTCGCGGCACGGCTCGCCAACCCATTGAACACGTCTTCGGTGCCCTGGTTCTTGAAGCTTACG
>DASVVI010000392.1:0-2578 GCA_036386635.1 Longimicrobium sp. | reverse complement strand
AAGTCTCACGCAGAGGCGCAGAGACGCAGGGAGAGAACAACAGAGAACAGCATCACATAGAGGCCACAGAAGGAACTGAAAGCCACAGAGAACCCTCCTTCTGTCCTTCCTCTGTGTCTCTGTGTCTCTGTGTCTCTGTGTGAGCCATGCAGTTGCGGTTCTCTCCTGCGTCTCTGCGCCTCTGCGTGAGACCAGCCGTTACGTTTTTCGGTGATTGGGATCAGAGCGTGCGCTCGTCCACGTAGCACCAGCCCCAGCGGTCGCCCGGCTCGGCGGAGCGCATGATGGGGTGCAGGGTGGCGTTGAAGTGCGCCGACGCGTGGCGGTTTGGGGAGGAATCGCAGCATCCCACGTGGCCGCACGTCATGCAGATGCGCAGGTGCACCCAGCGGTCGCCGGTGCGCAGGCACTCCTCGCAGCCGCGGGCGCTCGGATGCACCGGGCGCACCCGGGCGACGTGCCCGCACGCGGTGGCGGGCGCGAACGTCACCGTGCGCTCCGGGTCGAGCACGACGTCCGCCGGCTCGATGCGCGCGGGCGCGGGGGCGGCGGCGCGCACGGGCTCCTCGCGCGCGTCCACGTTGCCCGCGAGCACGCCCATGGCGCCAAGCACGCCGGAGGTGAGCCGGGCGATGGCCTCGGTCTCCTCGGCCACCACGATGTCCGCGCCGGATTGCAGCAGTGATTCCTTGTCCGCGGCGTAGCGGGTGCGCACCAGGATCTGGAGCGTCGGATTCAGCGAGCGCGCCACCGTCGTGATGCGGAGGGCGGTGCCGGGGTCGTCGTCCGCGATCACCATGGCGCGCGCACGCTCGGCGCCGGCCATCTGCAGGGTGCGGGCGCGGGTGGCGTCGCCGCGCAGCACGGGGAAGCCCGCCTCGTCCGCCTCGCTCGCCCCGCCGGGGTTGAGCGTGGTGATGACGTACGGGACGCCGCCCCGGTGCAGCACGCGCACCAGCTCCCGCGCCGCCTCGCCGTAGCCGGCCACCACCACGTGCCCATCCAGCGGCGGCAGGTGCGAGGAGTCCTCGTCCTCACCCATCCGCGCCTGCTCCATGGACCCGCGGTGCGCCTCCATCCGCCCTTCCAGCCGCGTCCCCAGCGAGGCAAGCGCGGGAGTGAGGATCATCAGCAGCACGGTGGTGGCGATGAAGGCCTGCGAGCCCGTCTCTCCGAGCCCCGCCGGCGTGAGCCCCGCGGCCCGCCCGGCGCGCTCCAGCACGAAGGAGAACTCCCCCACCTGGGCCAGCACCAGCCCGCTGGCCGCGGCCGCCGGGAGCCGGTAGCCCAGCGCGCGCACCGATGCCGTGGTGGTGGCGAACTTCACCGCCAGCACCCCCGCCGCCGCTCCCAGCACCAGCAACGGGTGGCGCAGCAGGAACGCCGGGTCCGTCAGCATCCCCACCGAGACGAAAAAGGTGGCGCTGAACAGGATCTGCAGGGGGAGGATCTCGCCGAGGGCGTGCTCGCTGAAGCGGCTCTCGCTCACCAGCAGCCCCGCCAGGAAGGCGCCCAGCGACAGGCTCACTCCCGCCAGGCTGGTGAGGTACGCCGTGCCGAAGCACACCGCCACCACGGTGAGCAGAAAGATCTCGGGCGAGCAGGTGCGGGCCACCACGTCCAGCAGCGGCGGCATCACGCGGCGCGCCACCAGCAGCACCAGGGCGATGATGGCCGCGGCCCGCGCCAGCGCCCACACGATCTCCTGCGGCGGTCCGCCGGCCCCGCCCAGCGTGGGCACCAGCAGCACCATGGGGATGATGGCCAGGTCCTGGAAGATCAGCAGCCCCAGCGCCACCTGCCCGTGCTCGACCGCCGCCTCGCCGCGGTCGCCCAGGAGCTTGAGGACGATGGCGGTGGAGGAGAGCGCCACCAGGAACCCTGTGAACACCCCCACGCGCCAGTCCGCCCCGAAGACCGCCAGCACGCCCGCCGTGACCCCGGTGGCCAGCACCACCTGGAGCCCGCCCGCGCCAAAGATCAGGCGCCGGATGCGGGCCAGCTTCTCGAACGAGAACTCGATGCCGATGGTGAAGAGGAGGAGGACGACGCCCACCTCCGCGGCGGCGTTGGCCAGCTCCAGGTCGCGCACCAGCCCCAGCGCGTTGGGCCCGATCAGCACCCCCGCCAGCAGGAAGCCGACGATGGGGAGCAGCTTGACGCGGCTCCCCAGGTAGGCGATCAGCGCGCCCGCCACCAGCAGCGTGGCGATCTGCGTAAAGAACTCGGGAGTCGCGCCCGCCAGTGCGAGCGCGCTCAGGGGAGCGGTGAAGTCCACGGGGTGCGCGTTCAGCGGTTCGGGGGACGCGGGCGCCGGCTCAGCGCCGCCGTCCGATGCTTACCAGGTGCGCGTAGAGCTCGCGGTAGGCGGCGACGATGGCTTCCTTGCTGTGGCGCGTGCGGACGGTGTGCAGGCCGGCGTCGGCCAGGCGCCGCAGCTCCGGCTGGCCGGACTCCAGTGCGCGCAGGATGCCGTCGCGCATCGCCCGCGCGTCGGAGGCGGCGACGAGGAGGCCCGTCTCGCCGTCTACCATCAGCTCTTCGGCGCCGCGGGTACGGGTGGAGAGTACGGGGACGT
>DASVVI010000391.1:0-7881 GCA_036386635.1 Longimicrobium sp. | reverse complement strand
AAGGTGGCGTCGTCGCGCAGGGCGGGGTAGGCGGAGCGGTGCTCGGACATGAAGCGCAGCGGGCGCTCGTCGCGGGAGCCGCCCAGCTCCGTGCCCAGGTCGCGCAGCAGGCCGCGGCGGGCGTTGTCCGCGATCCACTCGCTGAAGTAGTGGAGGCGGCTGGCGTACCCGTTCCTCACGCCGCCGCGGTAGCGCATCCGCTCCACCTCGCGGGCGAAGTCGCTCCACCGCCCCTGCCCCTGCGCCGCGCGCGCCACGGCCAGACATCCCTCCACCAGCAGCACGCAGTCGAAGCGCGACAGGTCCAGCGTGAGGGGCTCGCTGCGCGGGTCGCCGCCCTCCTTGGCGTACGCATCCAGCATCCCCGCCACGTACGGCGACCCCAGCGACAGCTCGCCCACGCGGGCCACGGCGCGCCCCAGCGGCACGCGCGGCGTCGTGAGCAGCTCCGCGCGCAGGGTGCGCACCCAGCTCGCCAGCCGCGCGCGGTCGTCCGCGGGCGCCGTCGCGGAGCCGAGCAGCGGGTGCGCCACCAGGGCCGCCGCCGCCATCATCGCGCGCCGCAGCATCTCGCGGCGGCCGATCGGGTCATGCGAGTCGATCATCGAGTCCTGCGCGGGGGAAGGGGTGGAACTGCATCTCACGCGGAGGCGCGGAGACGCTGAGAAAAGCAGCCTCACACAGAAACACAGAGGCACAGAGAGAGAACAGCAAAGTTATTCTCTGTGGCTTTCAGTTCCTTCTGTGTCCTCTGTGTGAGCTTTTGCTGTTGCTTCTTCTCTCTGCGTCTCCGCGTGAGGCCAAAAGGATGCCGCCATTGCATCAATCCTCGTCGTCCGGGCCGGCCTCGAGCACGGAGCGAAGAAGGTGGTCGAGGTGGTCCAGACGCTCGCGCTCGGAGCGGAGCTCCAGGAGGCGCTGCTGCCACGCGGGATCCACGCGGATCGCCTGCGCAAGCTGGAACGCCGTCTCCTCTTCCGCGTCGATCTCCGGAAAGGGTCGCGGATGGTGGACGACCTGCTCCAGCACCTCGTAAAAGAGCTCGATGGAGCGGCGCCGGTGCTCCATCAGCCCGAACTCCGCCGCGTCCTCGTCCGCATACGGGACGGCGACGCACTCCCAGTACAGGTTGGGCGATTCGATGCCATCCTCCACCTCGAACCGCTCCCCACCGCGCACCAGCACCAGCGAGCGCCCGTCGGGGAGCGGCTGGTAGTTGAGGATCTTTGCCGTGCACCCCACGTGCCCGGGCTCCACGACGTACGGCCCCGCGCGGTCCGGGTCGTGGTACACCAGCCCGAACGTGCGGTTGCCCTCCACGCAGTGCGCCATCATCTGCCTGTAGCGCGGCTCAAAGATGTGCAGCGGCATCGGCCCGCCCGGAAAGAGCACCACCGGCAGCGGAAAGAGCGGAAGGCGGCGCATGTGTCATCCTGGGCATCGGGCGGGTGAGCCGGCGCAAATCGGTGCCGTCCCGGCGCACGCTCCACAGCGTCCCGCCACGGTGGTGGGCACGGACGAAGACGATCCGCTGGCCATCGGGGGACCAGAGCGGCGTCCGTGGAGATCCGTTCGTGCGCGTCTCCATGTTGGCGAACCAGCCCTCCCGGTTCGTGAAGAGCACACGCTCGCCGGAACCATCAGCGCGGGCGATAAGCAACCTATAGAGGGACCGTTCACCGTCCCGCCCTAGCCGCGTGAAAGCGATCCACCGTCCGTCGGGACTCCACGCCGGATCGTAGCCCTCGGTCACAATGCGCTGCTCACCGGTGGGCAGATCCACCCGGACGATTTTGTCGTCGTCCTCCGCCAGGATCGCTCGTGAATCCGGCGACCATACCGGGCTCCTGAGACCGGCCGCGCCGACGGATCGCGCGGCACCGCCACCGAACGGAGCCAGGCTCAAACGTCCGTCACCATCCACGCAGCCATGCGGCAGGAACTGGGGCGGCTCCCCCCCGCCGCTCCGCAGGGAGCACGAGCGGCGCGCCACGAGCCAGCGGCCATCGGGCGAAACCGCCGCATCGTCCATGATCGCCGAACACTCGCGCCATACGACCTTCGACCGCTTACGGGGAATGTCGGCCGCTACTATCTCGCCGCAGTCCTTTGAGCTGCGCCCGGTTGAGAAAGCGGTTCTCCCGTCGCTGCTCAACCGCATCATGCCCGCGCCAGGGAAGGGGACGCTATCACACCAGCGGCCGCCGGTGAACAGCGGCCTTGGAGCGGACCCCTCCGCGAGCACGTAGACTCCCGATCCTCCGCAGGAGTAGTCCCGCCAATCGTAGCCGCCCTCCTCCTCCTGGTGCACAAAGAGCAGCGAGCCATCCGCGGTCCAGCCCAGGGGCAGGACGGAAGGCCGGTAGCCGCCCCCGGGGCCCTCGAGCAGCCGGAATACGATTCCCACCACGAGCAGGACGCCGGCGATCCCGTAGCGCACGGCCGCTCCGTTCAGCCCGCGGCGACGCGTTCGGGCTCCTTGGCGCGGGCGCCCGAGCCGGCCGGGATGAGCGGCCACTGGTGCGGCTCCATGATGGGTGGTTCGGCGTCCCCGCACTCCTGGCCGCGCTGCCACTTCACCGTGGGCACCCCGCGTGGGAAGGCGAAGCGGACGAGCTTGCCGCAGTCACCCATCCCGCGCGACTTCGACAACACCTCCAGCTCGCGCGTGGCGCGGTCGAACTCGGTGAGGCCGTTCACGTACGGGATGGAGTCTTCGGGGGAGCTTTCCTCGTCGCCCCCCGGAAGGCGCAGCGGGGCGGACGCGCGCCCCGGCCCCTGGACGAAGACGAGCTTCCCGGGCTGGTATGCGCCCGGATAGCACAGCACCTGTACGAGGTAGCGCCCCTCGCCGAGCGTATCCACCTCGATCCCCGCACCCATCTCGGCGGCCGCCGTCGCGCTGCGGCGCTCCTCGCAGTCCTCACCCCAGCCAAGGAGCGCACGCCATCCAGCCCGATCCTCCGTGCCGGGAAGCGCCGCGACCTCCGCTGCCGGGGTGGAGCTTTGCGCCACTCCCGGGGAGCTCTGGGCGGCCTCCTCGCGCTCCGGCGCATCGGCCGAGCAGGCGGAGAGTGCGGCCAGCGCTGCTGCCAGTACAAGTGCTCGCATGGTCCTGTGAGGAGGTGGGAAGCGGCACGATCGGGAGGGGGCGTTTGCGGGCCGCGTCAGCATCACAGTCACCTCTCAGTCCGCGGCGATGCGCTCGGGCTCCTGCGCTTGGGCGGCCTTCTGCTGCAGGGCGCGCCAGACGCGGGGGGGCGAGAAGGGAAGCGAGTCCATGCGCACACCCACGGCATCGTAGATGGCGTTGGCGATGGCGGGGATGGTGGAGTGCAGCGGACCCTCGCCCGCCTCCTTGGCGCCGTACGGGCCCTCCGGGTCGATCGACTCCACGATCAGCGCCGTCATCTCCGGCGTGTCCAGCGACGTGGGGACGCGGTAGTCCAGGAGCGAGGGGGCGTTGTGCAGCCCCGCGCGCCCATGGTCCGCATCCTTGAAGACGTGCTCCTCCATCAGCGCCTCGCCGAAGCCCATGTACGCCGAGCCCTCGATCTGGCCCTCGACGATGGTGGGGTTCAGCGCACGCCCGCAGTCGTGCGCGATCCAGATCGACTTCACGTCCACGAAGCCGGTTTCGACGTCCACCTCCACCTCCGCCACGTGCGCGGTGAAGGAGTATGCGGGCGACGCGCCGATGGTGCCGCCGCGGTACTCGCCGTGCACGTCACGCGGAGTGTTGTAGGAGCCAACTGATCCGAGAGTGCCGTGCTTCGCCTCGGCCAGGTTGAAGGCCTCGACGATGGAGATGTTGCGCCCCGTGTCGCGCGCGTCCATGGCGCGGCCGCCGGCCAGCAGGACGCGCTTGGGGGAGACGCCCCACTCCTCGCCCACCGCCTCCTGCACCTGCGCCTTGAGCTTGCGGGCCGCGTCGATGCACGCGTTCCCCAGCATGAAGGTCACGCGCGACGAGTAGCTCCCCAGGTCGACGGGCGTGAAGTCCGTGTCCGAGGGCAGGACGCGGACGTGGTCCAGCGGCACGCCCAGCTCCTCGCAGACGATGTACGCCACCAGCGAGGTGGAGCCCTGCCCGATGTCCGACGCGCCGCTGAACACCGCCACGCGCCCCGAACGGTCCACCTGGAGCTGCACGGCGGACTGCGGCATGCGGTTGGGGTAGATGGGGTAGTTGGTGCCACTGATGTAGCACGACCCCGCCACCCCCAGCCCGCGTCCGAAGCCCAGCTTTCCGCGCCGCTCCCTCCACCCGCTCGCGGCCTCCACCGAGTCCAGGCACTCCATGAAGCCGTTGGAGGTCACGCGCAGCTCGTTGACCGTCCGCCGGAAGCTCCCCATGAAGTTGCGGCGGCGCAGCTCGATGGGGTCGATGCGCAGCCGCTCGGCCAGCTTGTCGAGCGTGACCTCGAAGGCGAAGCGCGGCTGCACGCTGCCGTGGCCGCGCTTGGGTCCGCACGCCGGCTTGTTGGTGAAGACGCGCGTGCTGTCGAAGCGGTACGCCGGGATCTCGTACGGCGCGGCGAGGAGCTGGCCGCTGTAGTACGTCGTCACCAGGCCGAACGACGAGTACGCGCCGCCGTCCAGCAGCGTCTTCGCATCGACCGCCTTGAGCTTGCCGTCGGCGGTGGCGCCCACGCGGTACTTCATGTGGAAGGGGTGCCGGCCGCGATGGGCCAGGAACACCTCCTCGCGCGTGTACAGGATCTTGACGGGGCGCCCCGTCTTCATGGCCAGCTTGGCGACGCAGAACTCCAGGTCGAACGGCTCGCTCTTGCCGCCGAAGCCGCCGCCCACGTGCGGCTGCACCACGCGCACCTTGGCGGGGTGCAGTTCCAGCACCTTCGCCAACTCGCGGTGCAGGTAGTGCGGCACCTGCGTGGACGACCACACCGTCAACCGCCCGCCCGGCGCGCCGCCCTCCTCCCACTGCCCGATCGCGCAGTGCGGCTCGATGGGGGTGTGCGTGGTTCCCTCGAAGAAGTATTCGCCCTCGATCACCACGTCGCTGTCGGCCAGCCCGCGGTCCACCTCGCCGAAGTCCAACTTGACGATCTTGGAGATGTTGCCGTTGTGGCCCGCCTTCTTGGCGTCGTGGATCTGCACGTCGGTGCGGCGCGCGGACTCGAACGGGTCGAGGATCGCCTCCAGCACCTCGTACTCCACGCGGATGAGGCCAAGCGCGCGGTTGGCCGTGTCCTCGTCGACGGCCGCCACCGCCGCCACCGCGTCGCCGATGTAGCGCACCTTTTCGGTGGCGAGGGCCTGCTCGTCGGGCGTCCACACGATGATGCCGAAGGGGATCGGCATCTCGTCGCCCGTGACGACCGCGTGCACGCCCGGGAGCGCCAGCGCCCGCGACGCGTCGATGCTGACGATGCGGGCGTGCGGGTGCGGCGAGCGCAGGATCTTGCCGTGCAGCATCCCGGGGAACACCAGGTCGTCCGTGTAGCGCGCGCGGCCGGTGGACTTCTCCAGCCCGTCCGTCTTGCGCTGCCGGCTGCCGATGACGTTCAGCGGCGGGGTCTCCTCGTGCTCCTCCACTTCCCCGGCGGTCACCGGCTCGCCGGCGTGCGAGGGGGCGTGGTCGATCACCGGGGTGCCGCGCTCCGCGACCTCCGGCTCGTCCAGCGGAACGCCGCCACGGGCGCTCTCGAACTCCTGCGGATCTGTGCTCATGCGGCCTCCGTAC
This sequence comes from Longimicrobium sp., assembly GCA_036386635.1. Taxonomy (GTDB): domain Bacteria; phylum Gemmatimonadota; class Gemmatimonadetes; order Longimicrobiales; family Longimicrobiaceae; genus Longimicrobium. The sequence continues at coordinate 2,174 of DASVVI010000391.1, read as the reverse complement.
CCCCCTCCCCCGGCCCCTCCCCCACAAGGGGGGCGGGGTGGGGGAGGGGAGAACTGCTCGTGAATGCCCGGCGTATCGCGCGGAGCGCGGCGGGCAGGTTGGTCTCGACCATGTCGGCGGGCAGGCGGACGAAGCGCAGGTCCAGCGATTCGAGCAGCGACTGGCGCTCTGCATCACGCTCGCGCTGCGACTCGTGCACGCCGCCGTCCACCTCGACGATCAGGCGCTCGGTGGAACAGTAGAAGTCCACGATGAACGGGCCGATCGGCTGCTGGCGCCGGAACTTGCGACCGTCCAGCGCCTCTCCGCGAAGCGCCCGCCACAGGATCGCTTCGCTGGGAGTGGGCGCCTTGCGGAAGCCCCGCGCCACCTCGGTCATCCTCGCCTTCAGCGCCGGCGAGACATCCCACCGGTTCCGGTCCTCCTTACGCACGCGAAGTGCTCCCCTCCCCCCCGCCCTCCCCCCTGGTGGGGGAGGGGCCGGGGGTGGGGGGGACCATGCGCCCGGCCGCCATCTCAACCGCGTCCAGGATCTTGGTGTAGCCGGTGCACCGGCACAGGTTGCCGGAGAGCGCCTCGCGGATCTCGTCGCGCGTGGGGGCCGTGTTCTCCTCCAGGAGGGCGGCCGCGCTCATCAGGATCCCCGGGGTGCAGAAGCCGCACTGCGCGGCGCCGCACAGGTCGAAGGCGTCCTGCAGCGGGTGCGGCGTCCCCGGCGCCGTGCGGAAGCCGGCGAGGCCCTCCACCGTCCTCACCTCGTGGCCAACTCCCTCGTAGACGGGGGTGATGCACGAGAGCGTCGGCACGCCGTCCACCCACACGGTGCACGCGCCGCAGTCGCCCTTGTCGCACCCCTGCTTGCTGCCGGTGAGCCCCACGGCGTAGCGCAGCGCTTCCAGGAGCGTCCAGTGCGTGGGGACGGCCACCTCGTGCACGTCGCCGTTTACGCGTAGGGTGAGCAGGTCCTTCATGGGCGGGGCACGGGTGGATGGGTGTGCGGGGCGGCCCCGCTCGAGTAACGCTAGACCGTAGAAGTAAGCGTGTCAACGGCTTGTACGCCATCCCCCGATGCTCTCCGCTTCACCGGCCGCAAGACGGCGCTGCCGGTGGGTCGACGCGCCTTTCGGGCCCTGCGGAACAGTTGCTGGGTTATCGATGAGCAGAGGCGCACGGTCTGTACAATCTGGCCCGATCCGTGCTGGACCATCGCCACACTAACGCTTGACGCCGAATCTCGCGTAAATCGACAGCGCATTTCCATCCACGCACAGATAGATGTCAGCAAACCCGCACCTCCCCGCACAGGGAGGCACGATCGATAGCGCACCTCATCACGAGTCCACCGCGGAGCCGCCGCACCCGGCGGGCGGCGACGAGGCGTTCGACCGCTTCGCCCGGCTCGCGGCGCGGCTCCTTCGCGCGCCCGTGGGGATGGTGACGGTCATCGACGGCGCGCGACAGATCTTCAGGGGAGTCGCAGGAGAAGGTCCGCACACCATCCTCCGGCATACGCCGCTCTCGCACTCGTTCTGCCGCTACGTGGTGGAGTCGGGCGAGGCGCTGGTGGTGCCCGACGCGCGCGAGCACCCCGTTCTCTCCCTCAACCCCGCGGTGGCCGAGTACGGTGTGGTCGCCTACGCGGGCGTCCCGCTCACCGCGTCGAATGGGGAGACGCTGGGCTCCCTCTCCGTGACCTCCTCCGAGCCGCGCGAGTGGAGCCGCGACGAGGTGGCGATGCTGCGCGATCTGGCCGTCGCCGTCGCGGGCGAGTTCGACGCGCAGCGCGAGCGGGCGGAGCGGCGGCGCACCGAGGAGTCGCTGCGCGCCAGCGAATCGCAGCTCCGCGCCCTCTTCGACGAGGCGGCGGTGGGGATGGCCATCGTGGACCTGCACGGCCGCCTGGTGCGCACCAACCGCGCCCTCCAGTCGATGCTGGGCTACTCCGCCGAGGAGCTCCACGAGATGCTCTTCAGCCAGATCACCCACCCGGACGACGTGGCGGCGGACTGGGAGCTGTTCGGCGACCTGGTGGCGGGCGAGTGCACGCAGTACCAGGTGGAGAAGCGCTACTTCCGCAGCGACGGCGCCATCCTGTGGACGCACCTGAACGTGTCGCTGGTGCGGGACGCGGCGGGCGCGCCCTGCTTCACCGTGGGGATCATGGAGGACATCAC
>DASVVI010000390.1:0-10018 GCA_036386635.1 Longimicrobium sp. | reverse complement strand
CGGGCGTTCCTGTCGTCCAGCGTGAGGCCCATCCACTGGAGGAGTGGGACGCCCACGTAGCGCCCCTGCCCGAAGTTGTCGAGAAAGGATGCCGATGCGCCGCGGTAGCCGTGCGGGTGGAAGACAACGGCCGGATCGATCTCCAGGTGCAGCGCCGCCGCGTACGACCACGCGATCGCGCCGATCTCCTCCCCCAGATCCGCACCGATGTCGCCTGCGCGCTCGGCACGATCCTCGGCGGTCATCATCGCCAGGTGCCCCGCCTCGTGGAGGAGGTCGCCGGGGGAGAGGAGGCGCGCCTCATCGACCAGCATGCCCCCGCGCTCGATCCGCACGCCAGGGAGGAAGGAGTCCTCCGGCAGCTCGCACGCGCGGACCTTCAGCCCGATCTCGCGCAGGAAGCCGGCGATGCGCGAGGTCAGCGGATCGGCAAAGGTGTGCATGCGTAGATCAACCGGAGCGGGAGCGGTGTGGCGTACTCTCCCCAACCTTCACGATGCGCGCCCCGCTCGCAAGCATCCGTTCGGTCGCGGTGGCAGAAAAATCTGCCAGGATGGCCGAACCGCATTGGCCCGGCGGCTGCAACGCGCGCGGGCCGCAGATCGTCCACCACCCTTCAGCCCCGGAGGAACCCATGAAAGCATATCTGTCGGTGATTCTGCTCGTCGCCTCCGCCGCCGCGTGCGCGCCCTCCGCGCCGCAGCACGGGCCCGCCCCACGCCGCGCACAGCTCGACGCGGATGTGCCGCCGATCCTCGCGCTGCTGAGCGACCGGGAGCGGCTGTCGCTGACCTCGCAGCAGGTGATCGCGCTCGACTCCATCGCGCGGGAGTGGGACGTCAACAACGTGAAGCTGAACCGCCGGCTGGGTGTGGCGCGCGGCAAGCGCCCGGTCACCCTGGCGCTGAACCCCGCGGCGAGCCCCACCCGCGCCGCCCTCGCCGACAACAACCGCCGCGCCGCCGAGGCCGTGCAGCAGGTGCTGACCCCCGCCCAGCGCGAGGCCGCCTGCGCCATGCCCCGCGCCACCGGCACGCGCGCCTCGAGCCGGAATGGCGGGGTCAAGGCATCCTTCGCCGGACGCGGCACCGCCCGGCACGATGCCCGGCCCGCAGCGGTGCGTCCGGCCTGGCACTGGTGCGCGGCGACGGCTCCCGCCCAGCCGCTCGCGACGCTGTAAGGCTGAGCAGAACAGTTCACCGAAGTCTGCCTGGCGTGACGGCGAAAGACTCGCTGTCGCGCCAGGCTGTTTCATCTAGCGGACCGCCGGGAACCTCGGCGGCATGCGCTGAGAATGGAGCCGCTACCTTCCGCGCCGTGCGGAGGTGCCGCGCAGCTCCAGGATGAGGCGCCGGACAGACGGGTCACGAAACTGTCGCTGTGCGGCCAACTCCGCGACGAAACGGTCCCGCTCCACGCGCGCGCGTCCCCGTTCGTGGATCATGTGCGCGAACCGGAGCGCCTTGAGTGCGTCCACGTCACGCGGGGGCCGCGCCGCATCCTCCGCACCCCAGCGCGCCGGTGGGTGCCAGCGCGCGACCTTTCTCTGGTACTCGCCCAGGTACATCCACAGCCCGTACGCGATGGAGACGCTGCGGAGCGCGGACCGCGGTACGCGCCTGGCCCACTCCACCTGCTGGTACCAGCGCCAGGTGTTCGGGCTGTTCTTCGACCGGCTGGTGATCCCCAGGAACCGGATGCGCCTGCGGACCGCCGCGACGTCCACGCGCGCGTCGGCGGCCCAATGCTCCAGCAGCCCGAGGAAGTGCCCAAAGGTGTTTCCCCCGTACACCAGGTCCACGAACACCTTGGGACGCTCGCTCGCCGCGATCTGGCCGGGCGAGAGTCCGAGGCTGGCGAGCTGTTCGCGGATGGCGGCGATGGCCCCAGGATCGGTGCGGGCGAGCTGCCCGACATCCGAGTGGCGCATCGAGAGGTTCAGCAGCACGAGCCGCTCGCTCCACGACGTGCCGCTCAGGACCCCGGTCAGGTAGTCGAAGATGCTCTCCGGTGAGCGCCCCACGAAGACGAGATCGCCGTCCGCCGCCGCCGCGAGCACCCGCACGCCGCAATCGCGCAGATCTATGAAGAACCCGCGGTAGGCATGCTCGCGGTCTCCATCCAGCAGAGTGCCGAGCGCAGGCCGGCCGGCGAATTTCCAGCGGAACGGAAGGGGGGTCACGTTGGCTTCGGGATGCTCTTCAGGTGCACTTACGCAGCCGCGCCGAGGCCTCGTCAGCCGGGATGGCCGATGACGGATCTGCGCGGTGCTCGGCCAGGCGCTCCTCCATCTCATCGAGCACCTCTGGCGGAAGCCGCAGCGCCTCGGAGGTGGGTGGGATGCTATCCCAAAGATCCTGGGCGAGCTGGATGCGCACAGCTTCACTCAGCTTCAGCAGCTCGGAAAGGATTACTGAACTCATGGCCGCTAATTAACCGGGCTGCACGCCAGAGATCAAGACACCCGCTGAGATAGGTCACCGCGCGCTGGCGCACGTCTGATCCGGGGCGTCGTCGGGGCGCTCCACTTGGGTCAGAGGAAGCCGTACAAGTCGTACGGTGACGGTTGCACTTGCGTGAGCCACAAATCCGCTACAGAATATGCTATACAAGTACGTTTGTATACAATCATGTTTGTATACAATTATGATTGTATAACTCTCCACCGGTCCCATGGATGCACGACCCAGAACTGCTCGTCGACCGCGATAGTGAACTAGCACGGCTGGGTGAACTGATCGCCAGTGGTGAGCCGAAGCTGGTGCTGATGTACGGCCGGCGCCGCGTGGGTAAGACATACCTTCTCGGTCGGGCGTGGAAGGAAACCAATGCCCAAACCTTCTACTTCACGGCGGCGGAAACGACGCCCGCGCAAAACCGCGCGGCGCTGGTGGCTGCGCTCGCGGAGTGGTCTGGCGAGACGATCGACGCGGAGGACTACCCTACGTGGCGCAGCGTATTCCGCCTGCTCCTGGACTTCCGTGCGCCGCAACCGCTGGTCGTCGTCCTGGACGAGTTCCAATACCTCGGCGAAAATCCCGGCGACTTGCAGGGGGTCACGTCCGAGCTCAACGCCGCCTGGGAGATGCGCCGCCCTCGGCGGCCGCTCGTGCTGGTGCTCGCGGGATCAGCCGTTCGCACACTGGAGGCGCTCAACGAGGGTGGGTCACCCCTGTACGGACGATTTGCCTGGCAGTGCCGGCTGCGTCCGTTCAACTACTGGTACGCCGGAGAGATGGTCGGGTATGCCGATCCCAGGGAGCGCGTCTACGCCTACGGCATCTTCGGCGGAACACCCCGGTACCTGAGCGCCATTAACCCGAAGCGGTCCGTCGCGCGTAACGCCATCTCACTGATGCTGAGCCCTTCCGGCGAGGTCCGTGAGCTCGTCCAGACCGCTTTGCTCCAGGAGCAGGGCCTCCGTGAGATCCAGAAGTACGCGGCTATTCTGCGCGCGGTCGGAAGCGGCCGCACGGAACTCAACGCCATTGCCCAGAACGCGGGGCTCGCCGCGGACACGGGGCTTCGTGACAAGCTCCAGCGCCTGATCGACCTAGACTACGTCCGCGCCGGCCGCAACCTGGGAGCCAAGGCCAGAGAACCGTTTCGTTACCGGATCGCGGACCCGGCGCTTCGCTTCTACTACGACTTCGTCGCCCCCCTGGAAAGCGCGCTCGCGACGCAGGATCCCCGCCTTGTCTGGGACCGCCACATCCAGCCCAACCTCGACGGCTACATCGGGCTCATCTTCGAGAGCGTCGTGGAGGAGGCATACTACCGGCTTCAGGGACAGCTCGACCTGCCGCTCGTACGCGAGTGGGGGCGCTGGGAGGGTCTCGACCGCGACCGCCGGTCGCTGGAGATCGACATCGCGAGCATCCTGATGGACAAGCGCGTCCTGACAGGCTCCGTCAAGTGGCACAAGGACCCGGTGGACGTGGAGGTCCACACGGATCACCTCGCCATGCTCGATCGCCTCTCCCAGGCCGGGGTGAGCTGGGCGCACCAGGCCAGGAGCTCCGAGTCACCCCTCCTTTACGTTGCCTCGAACGGGTTCACGGACCGGTTCATCCAGGCTGCAAAGGCGACTCGGGAGGAAGTCTACCTCTGGTCACTCGACGAAATCTTTCAGCCGCTCTCCGAGCCCGGCCCTGCTTCTGAGAAGGACATCGTGGAGATATAGCGCGATCAAATGCTGTTCTGACCATGCACAGAGGCCCCGCGTCGCCGCGGGGCCTCTGTGCCGGTACCGCGCAGCGGATTCGTTCGTCAGGCAGCGGGGCGGGTTGCGGGGCGAACGGCGAGGAGATCAGTGATGGGGCAGATATCACCTGTTGACTATTGGACGCTTTACTCACAGTTATCTCCACTCAACTACTCACAGGAGTTCGAAAAATGAAGCCAACTCTTAGTGTACGGCTCTTCTTTGCGCTCACTCTTTTTGCTGCTGTCCTTTTCCTCGTTAGTACCATCATGCCGTCGGTAGAGGAGATGGAGGGTTTCATTAAGAAATATCCAAAATTTATTCAGGCAGGGCTGGAAGTGCTGAAAACTGTGCTATTGATCGGAACTGCGTTGTTCGCAGTCGTACAGTGGCGCAAAGAGCAACGATGGAAGCGTCGAAGTCTGGTACTGGAGCGAGTGGAAGCGTTTGGGGACACTCCCGGAGCGTACAACGCGCAGCTCATGCTTCAAGGACGCCGGGTGAAAGTTCCCCTGTGGGATCGCACGGTTTCCAAAGATCCGTATACGCTTGTTGACCCCGAAGAAGTGGCTGCCGCGTTGCTCCCGGAGAAGCTGGGAAACGTGTGGCATCAGAACGATAGACACGATGCGATACGTAACTCGTTCAACGACTATCTCGGTCGCTTGGCGGATATTCAGTTTAACGTTTCTGGCGCCCGCGTGCTAAAGGATTCAGATATAAAACGCCTCCGCGAGAGCATACGCATTAGTTTTGAGCACCTCGAACGGAGGGCGCCTTTAACAGCCATAGCGCTCAGGGAGTACATGGGTGCGTACGGGTACTCAGATGTCACGAATTTCATCAAGTCCGACAAACGGGGTGTGGGCATGTCTCGCCTTTTATACGCCCGCCTTTCACAATACCTTCCAAGATGGTAAGTAATCTGTTCCAAATTGTTGCAACACCCAGCCCGAACGCATGGTGGCTCGACCTTTCCTCGGGCGAGCCACCCGCCTTCCGTGCTCGGTTAGGCGCTACTTACTCCCCGTACGGCACCCAGATGTTCTTGACGTTGGTGGCGTGGCGGAGGAACTCGGGGCCCTCGGCCTGCTCAGCGCTTTCCCAGTCGCGGGTGCGGCCGTAGTTGACGAAGGTACGCTTCATGTTGCCGGTGGAGAGGCGCTCGACCTTGGTGCTCCCCTCCGCGCCGCCGAAGTACCACATGGCGTCCACGTCGTCGTGGCCGGCGAGGGTCTCGGAGAGTTCGTCTCGGCGGCCGGTGACGATGTTCACGACGCCGCCGGGCACGTCGGAGGTGTCGAGGAGCTGGTAGAAGTCGGTGGCTGCGAGCGGGTGGCGCTCCGAGGGGATCACCACCACGCTGTTCCCCATCGCGATGGCCGGGGCCATCAGTGAGACGAATCCCAGGAGCGGCGCCTCGTCCGGGCAGGCGATCGCCACCACGCCGATGGGCTCGTGCATGGCCAGGGTGACGTTGCGGAAGGGGGTGGAGTGCACCGCGCCGTCCCACTTGTCCGCCCAGGCGCCGTAGGTGTAGAGGCGGCGGATGGAGAGCTCCACCTCGCGCGCGGCGCCCGCGTCGTCGCCGGTGAGGGCGGCGATGCGGCGGGTGAACTCGTCCGCGCGGGCGGCGAGGTTCTCGGCCAGGTAGTAGATCACCTGCGCGCGGTTGTGCCCCGTCCCCTTGGCCCAGCCGGAGGCCTTGTGCGCCGCCTCCACCGCGTTGCGGACGTCCTTGCGGTTGCCGAGCCCCACTTCGCCGACGATGCGGCCGTCGGCGCCGGCGACGGGCATGGAGTAACCGCTGTCCGGGCGCGCCTGCTTGCCGCCGATGTAGAGCTTGGCGGTGCGGTCGATGGGCGGAAGGGAGGGTGCGTCAGTGCGTGAGTGCGTGAGTGCGCTCACGGCGTCGGCGATCTTGCCGCGGCCCTTTTTCGCCGTCGCCTGGGCACTCCCCTCTTTCCCCTGACCCTTTTCCCACTTCGCCTTCACGTACTCCCACAGGCCCTCGCGCCCGCCCTCGCGGCCGTAGCCGCTCTCGCGGTAGCCGCCGAAGCCTGATGCGGCGTCGAAGAGGTTGGTGGAGTTCACCCACACCGTGCCCGCCTTGATGCGCGGGGCGATGTCCAGCGCCAGGTTGATGTTCTCCGTCCACACGCTGGCGGCGAGGCCGTACGGGGTGTTGTTGGCCAGCGCGACCGCCTCGTCGGGGGTGCGGAACGTCATGAGCACGACGACCGGCCCGAAGATCTCCACCTGCGCCACCGTGGATGCCGGGCCCACGTCGGTCAGGAGCGTCGGGGGGAAGAAGCAGCCTTCCTGCGGGCAGCTCCACGACGGCTGCCAGAGGGTGGCGCCCTCGGATCGTCCCTGTTCGACGAGATCGCGAATCTTTTCGAGCTGCACCGGGTCGATGATGGCGCCGATGTCCACCGCCTTGTCCAGCGGGTCGCCCACGCGCAACGTCTCCATCCGCTCGCGCAGGCGGGTGACGAGGCGGTCGGCGATCCCCTCCTGGGCGAGGATGCGCGAGCCGGCGCAGCACACCTGACCCTGGTTGAACCAGATGGCGTCGACCACGCCCTCGATCACGCTTTCGATGTCGGCGTCGTCGAAGACCACGAACGGGCTCTTGCCGCCCAGCTCCAGCGACAGCTTCTTCCCGCTCCCCGCGGTGGCGGCGCGGATGATCCGCCCGACCTCGGTGGAGCCGGTGAAGGCGATCTTGTCGACGTCCGGGTGCTCCACGATCAGCGCGCCGGTGCGCCCGTCGCCGGTGATGATGTTGACGACGCCCGGCGGGAGCCCCGCGTCGCGGCACACGTCCGCGAAGAGGAGCGCGGTGAGCGAGGTGAACTCGGCCGGCTTCAGCACCACCGTGTTCCCCATGGCGAGCGCGGGGGCGATCTTCCACGACAGCATCAGCAGCGGGAAGTTCCACGGGATGATCTGCCCCACCACGCCGAGCGGCGCGTGGCCGGGCATCTCCGTCTCCATCAGCTGCGCCCAGCCGGCGTGGTGGTAGAAGTGGCGGGCGACGAGCGGGATGTCGATGTCGCGCGACTCGCGGATCGGCTTGCCGTTGTCCAGCGTCTCCATCACGGCGAAGAGACGTGAGTGGCGCTGGATGTGGCGCGCCAGCGCGTACAGGTAACGAGCCCGCCCGTGCCCGCCCAGCGCCTGCCACCCCGGGAGCGCGGCGCGCGCGGCGGCGACGGCGGCGTCCACGTCTTCCGCGCTCGCCTGGGCGATGCGGGCGAGCGGCTTGTTGGTGGCGGGGTTGTTCGAGGGGAAGTACTCGCCGCCCGGAGGCTCGCGCCACTCGCCGCCGATGAAGAGCTGCGTGGTGCCGCCACGCTCCTCCAGCCAGCGCAGCGCGAGCGACGCGCTCTCGGGGGCGGGGCCGTATTCCATGGTCTCAAAGATCTCGGCGATGCTCATCGGTCGGGTCCTTCCGGGGGTGCGTGCCGTTCGGGGGCCGTGCGGTGTAAGTATACGTTCCTCCGCGCGCCCGCGCACGGGCCCCGCCCTTGCACCCGCCGCGCGGACACTCCGCATCCAGAGGCCGATGACCGTTCCGGACCCAACTCCTTCCCCGCCCGGCGACTACGGCTTCGTGGACGCGCAGGGGACCCTGCACCCCGCCACCCGCGACGAGCTGGCCGCCGCGTGCCGCGCGGGCCCCATCCCGCGTCTGGTGTGGACGCCGGATTCGGGCGGCCCCGTGCCTCCCGAGGAGGTGCCCTTTCTACTGGAGGCGATCCGCGCGCGCATCGGCGGCGGTGCGAGGACGCAGGCCATCATCGTGGGTGTGTTCGCGTCGGTACTCGCGTTTCAGAACCTCGACGCGCTGCGCCCCGGCTCGCCCGGCGCGGTGTACCTGCTGTTCGGGGTGATCTGGGTGGCGCTGCGGCTGCGCGAGTGGCGCCAGGCGAGCGTCATGACTCCGCACGGCTTCCGCGACATGATGCGCGAGGCGGAGCAGACCGCGGCGCTGCGGCGGCTGCCGGTCGTGTACCTGCGCCTGCTGGCGGGGATGATCGCGGCGGTGGGCGCCGCGCAGCTCCTGGCGAGCGGATCCGGCATCCCCAATTACGGCATCGCCCCCGCCGAGATGGCTCCCGAGTACATCCGCGCGGGCGAGACGTGGCGGCTCCTCACCGCCGGCTACCTGCACGGCGACATGATCCACTTCGCCGTCAACTTCATGGCGCTCCTCGCGCTGGGCCGCGAGACGGAGGTGCTGGCCCACCGCGCGTACCTCGCGATCGTCTTCCTGGCCGCGGTGCTCGGCGGGTCGCTCGCCAGCTTCATCGTCCCTCCCGATGTGCCGTCGGTCGGCTCGTCGGGAGGGCTGATGGGGCTGATCGGCTTCCTGGGCGTGCTCGCCTACCGCCGCCGCGAGACGGTGCCGCCCGGCTTCCTCAAGATGGTGCTGCTGAACGTGGCGGTGATCGCCGGGATCGGCATCGTAGGGATGGGCATGATCGACAATGCGGCGCACGCGGGCGGGCTGGCGGTCGGCGCGCTGCTGGGCGCCCTCCTCGTCCCCACGACGCGCGCCCAGCCGCAGTGGGTCGCCGGCCGGGCCGTGCATGCCGCGGGCATAGCCGCCATGATCGTGCTGGCGCTGGGCTGCGCGTGGACGCTGGTGCTGGTTCTGCTTCCAGTTCTCTAACAGCGCCTCACACAGAGCCACAGAGGGAACGGCAAGAAGAAACGGAAAGAAGTTCTCTGCGCCTTGTAGTTCTCTCTGTGTCCTCTGTGTGAGGTTGGTCTCCGGAGCCGAGTGCGTTATACTGGAGGTGCGGCCCGCGGGTGCGGCCGCAGCGGTAGCACGAATCAGCCAAGTGCTTTCGCCGTTCCATGTTGTCCCCGAACGGCAACCCTGACATGAGATACTCCACACACATCATACGGGCCACGTGCGCGGCCCTGCTGGCCTTCGCCGCGCCCACGAGCGCGCAGGACGGCGCGCGCGCCGGCGAAGACACCTCGCGCGTCGCCGCCAATACGGACGCGGGCAGCCGCCCACGCGGGCTGGTGACCACCGACGAGCTGATCGCGGACCGCCTGCGCCGCATGGGCGTGGTGAACCCCGACCCGGCGCCGCGCCGCCCCACTTCGCGCGCCGACTCGCTCGCCTGGGAGCGCCACCGCCGCGCCGCCAACAACGCCACGGGGCGCCGCATCGTCATCTCCATCTTCGACCGGCGCCTGTGGCTGATCGACGGCGCGGACACGCTCCTCTCCGCCCCCGCTGGGGTCGGGATGGGGATGGTGAAGAGCACCGGCGGGCGACTGATCGACTTCTCCACGCCGCGCGGACGGCGCACCGTCATCAAGATGGAGGAGGACCCGCTCTGGATTCCGCCGGACTGGCACTACCAGTCGATGGCGGACCGGGTGCGGCAGTTTCCGGACGGCGGGGTGGCGCTCAAGGAGGGCGGGCGCGTCATCCGGCGCGGCGTGAACCTGGGGATCCTAAAGGACGGCGAGTTCGAGATCCTTCCGCAGGAGCACCCGCTGATGTGGGACGGGATCATGTACATCCCGCCCTTTGGCACCATCAACCGGCGCGTGCCGGAGGTGCTCGGCAAGTTCAAGCTGGACACGGGCGACGGGTACTTCATCCACGGCACCAACGACCCCATCGCCATCGGCTTCCCCGCCACCCACGGCTGCATCCGCCTGGACGAGGAGCCGCTCGCCTTCCTGTACGAGAACGCGACGGTCGGCACCAAGGTCTACATCTACTGACGGCGGTCTCACGCAGAGGCGCAGAGACGCGGAGAGGGAAAATAAGAGGGG
>DASVVI010000389.1:0-4162 GCA_036386635.1 Longimicrobium sp. | reverse complement strand
GGCGCGCGGCGCAGCGCGCGCGCCGCCCACAGCCCTCCGAAGCCGCCCCCCACGATCACCACGTGCGGTACGCGCAGGATGCGTGTCGCCATTGTGTATCTCCCGACCGGGCTCGATGTGCGCCGCGTGCAGCCGTGCAGCCGTGCAGCCGCGTGGCTCCCACAAGTATGGGGCCGCGCGCCGCGTAGGGGCCAGGGCTGGGTGGCCGCTATCGGACGGTGGGGGGCCGGGTGGGGGAGGCGGGGTATTTGGATGTGGGGGGGAGCATCGAGCCCCGGCGGTTGAAACCGCTGCAACAACCGCGGGAAACCCGCCTTCGCGGGTTTGGTGGTTAGCTCTCTACGTCTGCACCAAGAGGGATCCGAGCATGCGCGCACCGTACACTCAGCTCTACCTGCACGCGGTCTGGGCCACGTGGGACCGCCTCCCGCTCATAACGCCCGAGATCCAGCCGAAGGTGTTCGCCGCGATCCAGGCGCAGAGCCAGAAAGCGGCGGTAGACATCCTGACGATCGGCGGGGTGGCGGATCACGTGCACGTCCTCCTCCGCTTCCCGACCACGACGACCATCGCGGACGTGGTCAAATACCTGAAAGGCGGATCGACCCACCTGATCACCCAGGTGATGCGCCTGCCCGACCCCTTCAAATGGCAGGGTGGCTACGGCGCCTTCACCATCTCCAAGACCGCCGTCCCCCGGGTGCGCGACTACATCCTCCGCCAGGAAGAACATCACAGGTACGGCCGCACACTCCCCGACCTCGAGACCACCGCCACCCCCGAATAACCGCGCAGTTGAAGCCTGCGAAGGCAGGCTTTCCGCAGTTGTTGCAGCGGTTTCAACCGCCGGTGCCCCCCGCACGCAAACCAGCCCGCCCCCCATCCCGGGAAGCGGGCCGATCCACCAAGTCCGTCCAACATCCATCATCCACCCACCGCCCTACCCCTCCCTCACACCGGCACGGGCAGCAGCAGCCGGAACGAGTTTCGCGCCCGGTTGAGCCGGCTCTTGACCGTGCCGACGGGGATGCCGATCTCCTCGGCGATTTCCTCGTAGGTGCGGTCCTCCACCTCGCGCATCACGAAGGGGATGCGGTGATGCTCGTCCATGCGGCCGATGGCCGTGTCGATGGCCTCGCGCAGCTCGCGGCGGTACGCCTCGCGCTCCGGGTTGTGGCCCGTGGCCGCGAACTCCACCGGCCGGGCCGGCGCACCCGAGGCCGAGACCTCCGGGCGCATCTCCGAGAACGTCGTCTCCCGGCGGCGCGAGCGGTTGCGGAACTCGTTCTTCAGCAGGTTGTTCGCGATCGTGTGGATCCACGTCGAAAACTTCCGGCTGGGATCGTAGCTCTCCCGCGCGCGGTGGATGCGAAGGAAAGTGTCCTGCGTAAGGTCCTCCACCCGCTCCTCGTCGTTGAGACGCTTGCGGAGAAAGCCCTGGATTCGCGGCTGGTAGCGCTCCATGAGGAGGCGGAAACCTTCCTCCTCGCCCTGCGTGTAGCGCTGGAAAAGGTCCTCGTCAGTCATCTCTCGCAGCGGCGCATCGCCGTGCGGAAGACGCATGGAAGGGCGCACACCCCGACTCCGGGAGTCGTCCTGGGCCGCGCCGAACTGCGCGGCGGCACTGGTGAGGTCGATGGCGGTTTTCATGACTTCAATATAAGGGAAAACCCCGCGTTTGTCGAGGTCGGTTCACCGCTGAACGAAAACGCAAGTGTTTGCACGAGCCGAATTTAACAGCCGCGTCAACCCCTCTGCGGGCCGGGGGCGCGGGCACGGGTGCGGGCGTCGGCCACGTTCATCATCATGAACAGGATGGCGCCCAGCGAGAGCTGCAGGTAGAAGGTCAGCAGGCGCCACCCCCCGGTGGCGATCCCCACGATGCTGGCCGGCAGGAGCGCCGAGTACACCAGGTAGAACGCCGCCTCCGCCCCGCCCGCCGCCCCGGGTGTGGGGACGAAGAGCATCGCCGTAAAGATCACCCACTGCAGGAGGAAGAAGAGGACCGGGTCCACCTCCGCCCCCAGGAAGTACGCCACCGCCGTCGCCACCGAGTAGCGCGAGGACCACTGCACCGCCGTCACGCCGAAGGTCATGGCGAAGCGCAGCTTTCCCCGCTCGCGCACCAGGGTGAAGACGTTGCGGAAGTCCTCCCGCGTCTTGCGCGACCGCTGGCGCGTGCGGACCGCGCGGCGCAGGCTCCACCAGCGCACCCGGCGCCCCAGGAAACCGCGTAGCGCCCCCTGCCAGAGCGCGACGACCGCCACGATCGTCAGTACGACGACGGGGAGCACTCCGGATGCCTCGCCCCGCATCTCGCGCCCCATGCGGCGCAGCACGGGGAGCTCCCATGCACGGGACAGGATGAACGCAGTGGGCAGGGCGGTGGCGAAGAAGCAGAGGTCTTCCAGGTAGCCCAGCGTGACGATGGAGGCGGCCTCGCCCTTGGTGACCCCCTTCTGCACCATCATCCCCCAGCGGAACACCTCGCCGCCGGATGAGGTGGGGAAGACGGAGGAGGCCAACTCGGCGCCCAGCGTGATGCGGAAGCAGTCGCGGAAGGTGAGCGGATGGCCGATGAAGCGCGCCCACACCAGGATGCGGATCGTGTTGGTGATCCAGGGGAGGAGCGCCAGCACGATCCCCAGGTACAGGTAGCGCCGGTCCAGCTCGCCGAAGCGGCGGAAGACGCTGCGGTCCGTGGCCGCCCACGAGATCCACAGGTTGAACAGCACCCCAAAGGGCACCAGGATCATCGAGGTGCGGAAGACGCGGTTGAGCCCGCGCGACAGGCGGCTCTCCCCCGCTTCCTCCCCGGCGGTGCTCACCGCCCCGGCCCCCGCGCGATCACGCGCGCGTAGCTGTCGATCAGCCGCCCGTTGATGGCCGACCAGTCACGCTCGCTTGCAGCCACCCGCGCCGCGGCGCCCATCCTGCGCCGCTCGGCGGGGTCGTTCAGCAGGCGCTCCACCTGGTCCGCGAGGTCGGCGGGGTCGTTGGCGCGGGCGATGTAGCCGTTCTGCCCCGGCTCCACCTGGTCCGGCGGCCCGCCGCGGTCCACGACGACGGTGGGGAGTCCGCTCGCCTGCGCCTCGAGCACCACGTTGCCGAACGTCTCGGTCGTGGAGGGGAAGACGAAGACGTCGCCCGACGCGTACCAGCGGGCCAGCGCCTCGCCGCTCTGGTGGCCCGGGAAGAGGGCGTCGGGGAGGTCGGCCTGGAGCTGCTCGCGCATCGGCCCCTCGCCCACCAGCACCAGGCGGTGGCGGCTCCCGCGCTGGCGGAGGATGCGCTCCATCGACACCAGGTCCGCCAGATCCTTTTCGCGCACCAGCCGGCTCACCAGCAGGAGGACGGGGGTGTCGTCGCTCTCCGCGCCGGCCATGCGGCGCAGGTCGGGGTCGCGGAAGGCGGGGGAGAAGCGGTGCAGGTCGATGCCGCGCGACCAGAGCTCCGTGTTGCGGATGCCGTGGCTGGCCAGCTCGCGGATGATGCTGTGCGAGGGGGCGTACACCACCTCGCACCTCCCGTAGAAGCGCCGCATCATCTTCCATCCCAGCTCCTCGAGCCCGCCGAAGCCGTAGAAGCGGAAGTACGAGACGAAGTGCGTGTGGAACGACGACACCACCGGCACGCCCCGGCGCCGGCCGTACTTCTCCGCGCGCACGTTGATGGGGGTGGGGCTCACCACGTGGATCAGGTCGGGCTGGTACTCGTCCAGCCGGGCGGAGGCGCGGTGGCCGATGGGGGAGGCCAGCCGGTAGTCCTTGTACAGCGGGAAGCGGATGTAGGGGATCAGGTGGACGCGGGTGCTCCACGAGATCTCCGGCCCGGGCTTGAAGGGCGAGAAGATGCGGAAGTCGACTCCCCGCTTCTCCAGCGTCCCGAAGAGCTGGGCCAGGGTGCGCGACACCCCGTCCACGTGGGGGAGAAGGCTTTCCGTGAAGTATGCGACCTTCATCCCGTTCCCGGTGCGGTCTTGCTGGGTGGCAGTGGGCGCAATCTACGGCGCGGCTGGCGCGTGTGACAGTGTTGTGCGATGAACGGCAACAACGGCCTCACACAGAGACACAGAGGATAACCGCAAGATGAACGGAAAGCGGTTCTCTGTTCCTTGCGGTTCCCTCTGTGTTCTCTGTGTGAGGCTTTTGCTGTTTCTTAC
>DASVVI010000388.1:0-2821 GCA_036386635.1 Longimicrobium sp. | reverse complement strand
CGTGGTGAAGCTGTGGGACGGCATCCTGGCCGTGCCGCTGATCGGCACGCTGGACAGCGCGCGCACGCAGGTGGTGATGGAGAGCCTGCTGCAGCGCATCGTGGACACCGAGGCGACCGTCGCCATCATCGACATCACGGGCGTGCCCACGGTGGACACGCTCGTCGCGCAGCACCTGCTGAAGACGGTGGCGGCGGCGCGGCTGATGGGGGCCGACTGCATCATCAGCGGCATCCGGCCGCAGATCGCGCAGACCATCGTGCACCTGGGGGTGGAGCTGCACGGCGCCGCCACCAAGGCCACGCTGGCCGACGCCATCCTCATGGCGCTGCGCCAGACCGGGTGGCGGGTCACGCGCCCCGCGAAGGGCTGACCCGCATGGAGCGCATCCCGATCCTCAAGATGGGTCGCGTCCTCCTGGTGACGATCCAGGTGGACATGCACGACCGGCTCGCCCTGGCGCTGCAGGACGACCTCACCACGCGCATCGCGCAGAGCGGCGCGCGCGGGGTGCTGATCGACATCTCGTCGCTGGACGTGGTGGACTCGTTCATCGGGCGCGTGCTGGCCAACATCGCCGCCATGAGCCGCGTGCTGGACGCGCAGACGGTGGTGGTGGGGATGCAGCCCGCGGTCGCAATCACCCTGGTGGAGCTGGGCCTCTCGCTTCCGGGCGTCCGCACGGCGCTCAACGTGGAGCGGGGGATGGAGCTGCTGCGCATCGCGCTGGCGGAGGAGGAGGGCGAGGATGACGGCGGCGCCGGCGATGCTGACGCCGGGGAGTGAGGCGTACGCCATCCGCAGCGACGCCGACGTGGTGGCCGCCCGCCAGGCCGTGCGCGCGCGGGCGGTGGAGCTGCGCTTCTCGCTGGTGGACCAGACCAAGATCGTGACCGCCGCCAGCGAGCTCGCGCGCAACACCCTCGTCTACGGCGGGGGCGGGTCGATGCGCATCGAGACCGTCGAGCGCTCGCCGCGCACCGGGCTGCGCATGGTGTTCGAGGACAGCGGCCCCGGCATCGAGGACGTGCAGCAGGCGCTGCGCGACGGCTTCACCACCGGCGGCGGGCTGGGGCTGGGGCTGGGCGGATCGCGGCGGCTGCTGGACGAGATGGAGATCGAATCCGCGGCGGGGCAGGGGACGCGCATCACGGGCACCAAATGGAAGTAGCGGCCATGGAGACGCGCTGCGGGTGCCTGGTGCGCGTGGAAGAGGAGAGCCAGGTGGGCGACGCGCGCCGCCAGTTCCAGCGGCTGGCGCACGGGCTGGGCTTCGACGAGACCGACGCCGGGCGCGTGGCGCTGGTGACCACCGAGATGGCCGGCAACCTGGTGAAGCACACCGCCGGCGGGGGGCGGCTGCTGGCCCAGCCGCGCATCCAGGGCGGGGTGCTGGGGATGGAGATCCTGGCGCTGGACCGCGGGGCGGGGATCGCCAACGTGGGGCAGGCGCTGCGCGACGGCTTCACCACCGCGGGGTCGCCGGGCACCGGGCTGGGCGCCATTTCGCGGCTGGCCGACCGCTTCGACATCCACTCCCTTCCGTCGATCGGGACGGCGATCCTGGCGCGCGTGTGGCCGCGCGGCACCGAGCCGGCGCCCGTGCCGCTGGAAGTGGCGGCGGTGCACCTCTCCAAGCCGCGCGAAACGGTGTGCGGCGACAACTGGGCCTTTGTTCCGCATGAGGGCGGCGGCGTCCTGCTGGTGGCGGACGGGCTGGGGCACGGCCCCGGCGCCGCCGAGGCTTCCATGGAGGCGGTGCGGGTCTTCCGCGCCCGCCCGCACGACCCGCCGGTGCAGATGGTGGAGTCGATCCACGCCGCCCTGCGCCCTACGCGCGGCGCGGCCATCGCCGTGGCGCTGCTGGACGCGGTGCGCGGCGAGATCCGCTACTGCGGGGTGGGGAACATCGCCGGCAGCGTGGCGGGGGGCGAGCGCGAGCACAGCATGGTGTCGCACAACGGCACCGCCGGGCACCACGTGGGGCGCGTGCAGGAGTTCACCTACGCCTGGCCCGCGGGGGGGCTGGTGGTGATGCACTCGGACGGCCTGCAGGCGCGCTGGACGATGGCGCGCTACCCGGGGCTGGCCGGCCGCGACCCGGCACTGGTGGCGGGCGTCCTCTTTCGCGACTTCTGCCGCGAGACGGACGACGCCACGGTGGTGGTCGTCCGCCGCACGCCGTGATCCCGCTCTGGTCGCTGGTGCTGCGCGGCGAGCAGGACGTGGTGCTCGCACGGCAGCGCGCGCGCCACGCCGCCCTGCTGGTGGGGTTCGACGCCCAGGGCGCCACCCGCATCGCCACCGCCGTCAGCGAGATCGTGCGCAACGCGCATGCGTACGCGGGCGGCGGCACGGTGGAGATCGGAGTGGAGGAAGAGCGGGGCGTGCGTTCGCTCGCCATCCGCGTGGCGGACCGCGGGCCGGGGATCCCGCATCTGGACGAGGTGCTGGCGGGACGCTACCGCTCTCCCACCGGAATGGGGGTGGGGCTCCAGGGCACGCGTCGGCTGATGGACGCCTTCGCCGTCGAGACCACGGCGGCGGGCACCGTCGTGACGATGGCGAAGCGCCTCCCCGCGGGTGCCGCGCCCACTGCGGCGGCGCTGGATCGCGCGGCGGACACGCTGGCGCGCGAGGTGTCGCACGACGCTGCGGCCGAGGTGCGCAGGCAGAACCAGGAGCTGCTCCGCCTGCTCGCCTCGCTGGAGGAGCGGCAGGACGAGCTGGCGCGGCTGAACGCCGAGCTGGAGGAGACCAACCGCGGCGTCCTGGCCCTGCACGCCGAGCTGCGCGACCGCGCCGACCGCGAGGCCGAGGC
>DASVVI010000387.1:0-5341 GCA_036386635.1 Longimicrobium sp. | reverse complement strand
GGCGCTCGCGCTCGCTGGTGCGGCCGTCGTTGATGAAGTACGGGAGCACGGAGCGGTACTGCGCGAAAAAGGGCTCCATGTCCACCACCAGGTCCTTTTTCACGCGGAACCCCATGATCGGCTCCACCGTCACCCTGGCGCCCACGTCGCGGATCAGCACCTTGCACGCGAGGCGGTTGACGCCGTTGATGCGCAAGGCATCCGACCCGCAGATGCCGTGGGCGCAGGAGCGGCGGTAGGTGAGGGTGCCGTCCTGGTACCACTTGATGGCGTTCAGCGCGTCCAGCACCCGGTCGGTGGGGTCCACCTGCACCTGGAACTCCTGGAAGCTCGGCGCGGCGTCCGTGTCCGGGTTGAAGCGGAAGACGCGCACCGTCACCGGCTTCACCCCGCCCGCCTTGGAGGGCGGAGCGGTCTTCTGCGCCGGAGCCTTCGCGGCCGCCGCGGCGGTGCCCGCGGAGCTCGCGTCGGCGGTGGTGGAGTCGCGCTTCGCGCCGCCCTGCCCTTCGGTCTCGGCCTTCATCAGTATACCCTTTCCTTCGGCTCGAACTGCCGGATCACCACGGGCTTGTACGAGATGCCGAGGGTACCGTCCTCCGCCTGCGTCACCAGGGTGTGCTTGAGCCACTCGGCGTCGTTGCGGTCCAGGTAGTCCTCGCGCAGGTGGGCGCCGCGGCTCTCGGTGCGGTTGATGGCGCTCACGGTGGTCACCTCGGCAAGGTCCAGCAGGTTGCCGAGCTCCCACGCCTCCAGCAGGTCGGTGTTGAAGTTCTTCCCCTTGTCCATCACCAGCACGTTCTGGAAGCGCGCCTTGAGCTCGCGCACCTTGACCAGCGCCGCCTCCATCCCGGGGCCCTCGCGGAAGATGCCGACCGCGTCCTGCATCACGTCCTGCATCTCCTCGCGGATGCGGGCGGCGGGCTCGCCCTTTTGCGTGGCCAGGATGCGCGTGAACTCCGCCTCGATTCGCGCCGTGGGCCGCGCGGGCAGGGGCGGCAGCTCCGCCGTCTTGCAGAACTCCGCCATCGCGATCCCGCCGCGCCGCCCGAAGACGACCAGGTCGAGCAGCGAGTTGGTGCCCAGCCGGTTGGCGCCGTGCACCGAGACGCAGGCGCACTCGCCGGCCGCGTACAGGCCGGGAATCACGGCGTGCTGCGCATCGAGCGCGCGGCACTCCACGTCGGTGGGAATGCCGCCCATCCCGTAGTGCGCCGTGGGCTGGATGGGCATCGGCTCCTTGACCGGGTCGATCCCCAGGTAGGTGCGGCAGAAGTCCGCGATGTCCGGCAGCTTGTTCTCGATGACGTCCGCGCCCAGGTGGGTGGCGTCGAGGTACACGTACTTCTTCCCCCCGATCCCCCGCCCCTCGCGAATCTCCTTGCTGATGGCGCGCGCCACCACGTCGCGGCTGGCCAGGTCCTTCATGGTGGGGGCGTAGCGCTCCATGAAGCGCTCGCCGTGGTCGTTGCGCAGGATGCCGCCCTCGCCGCGCACGCCCTCGGTGATCAGGATGCCGAGCCGGTAGATGCCCGTGGGGTGGAACTGGTAGAACTCCATGTCCTCCAGCGGGATCCCGCGGCGCAGCGCGATCGCCACCCCGTCGCCGGTGTTGGCGTGGGCGTTGGAGGTGATGGACCACACGCGCCCGAAGCCGCCCGTGGCGAACTCCACCGCCTTGCTGCGGAAGATGTGCAGGTCGCCCGTCGCCACCTCGTACGCGATCACCCCGCCGCAGCGCCCGTCGTCGGCCATGATCAGGTCCACGACCTGGTACTCGTCGTAGAAGTCGACGCCGGCCTTGATGCAGTTCTGGTAGAGCGTCTGCAGGATCATGTGCCCCGTGCGGTCGGCCGCGTAGCAGCTGCGGCGCACCGGGCCCTGCCCGAAGTGGTGCGTGTGCCCGCCGAAGGGGCGCTGGGCGATCTTGCCGTCCGGCGTGCGGCTGAACGGGAGCCCCATGTGCTCCAGCTCGATGATCACCGGCACCGCCTCCTCGCACATCACCTGGATGGAGTCCTGGTCGCCCAGGTAGTCCGACCCCTTCACGGTGTCGAACGCGTGCCACTCCGGGTGGTCCTCCTCCAGGTTGGCGAGCGCTGCGCAGATGCCGCCCTGCGCGGCGCCGGTGTGCGAGCGGGTGGGGTACAGCTTGGATATCACGGCCGTGCGCAGGCCGGGCGCGCGGCTGAGGTAGATGGCCGTCATCAGCCCCGCCCCGCCGCCGCCCACCACCAGCGCGTCGTACGTATGCGTGTGGATCATCGCGCCTGGACCGTCGGGTCGAATGTGAGGAGGGCGAAGACGCCCCAGGCCATCACCGCCAGGAGAAGGGTGTAGGCGACCGCCTTCACCGCCACCTGCCGGCCGGGCTTGCGCACGTAGTCTTCGATGCTGTAGCGCAGGCCGTTGAGGCCGTGCAGCATGGCGAAGACGCAGAGCGCCACGTTGTAGAGGCGGTTGAACGGGTTGGTCCACCGCTCGCGCACCAGGTCCGCATCCAGGTGCTCCACGCCCACCACCAGATTCCACCACACCAGGTGGTAGAGCGAGAGGAAGATGAGCACGAGCCCGCTGACGCGCATGAAGAGCCACGAGTACAGCTCGAAGTTGCTGCGCGCCGCGTTGGGCCGCTCGAAGCCGCCGCCGCGCCGCGGGGCGCCGCGAACGGCCACGTTGTACATCGTCTCCTCGTTCATCGCGGCGTCTCCATCGGCACGTCCAGCACCCCCGGCGTCGCCTCGGCTCCGTGCGCGGCCGGCGTGCGGCCCTCGGACCGCAGCTGCTCCATCCGCGCGCGGTGCCGCTCCACCCCCGGCTCGTCGGCGAGGCCGAAGATGGGCGCCATCATGATCCACGCTACGGGAAGGATCAGCAGCACGCTGGCCCCCAGCGCCACGAGCCCCAGCTTGCGCTGGTGGCGCATGGCGTGGGGCCAGAAGTCCTGGATGACGATGCGCAGCCCGTTGAGCGCGTGGTACAGCACCGAGAAGAAGATGGCCAGCTCGCCCAGCCGGAACACGGGGTGGCGGTAGATGTCGAGCGACTCGTTGTACACGTCCGGCCAGTAGATCACCAGCGCGGTGTCGAAGACGTGGATCAGGAGGAAGAAGAGGATGCCCAGCCCGGTAACCCGGTGCAGCATCCAGGTCCACATCCCCTCGCGCCCCTTGTAGCGGAGCGACTCGGTGAGCCGGGTGTTGCGGACGTTGCGCACGCTGCCAGCGCCGTTCTCGATGCGGGTTGCCATGTGTCGGTACCTTGGTGTTGCACCCCCGTGAAGCCGGGCGCCGCCCCTTTGGAGCGGCGCCGGCGGGGGTGCGTCAGACCAGCGCCATCGGCTCGAGGACCGCGTCGGCCGACTTCTGCAGCGCGGCGCGCTCGTCGTCGGTCAGCTCCACCTCGATGATCCCCTCCATCCCGTTGCGCCCCAGCTTCACCGGCACGCCCAGGAAGAGGTCGCGCATGCCGTACTCGCCCTGCAGCCACGCGGCGCAGGGAAGGATGCGCTTCTTGTCCTTGACGATGGCCTCCGCCATCTGCACCGCGCCGGCGGAGGGCGCGTAGTAGGCCGAGCCCGTCTTGAGGAACTTCACGATCTCCGCGCCGCCGTTGCGGGTGCGGTCCACGATGGCGTCCAGCTTCGAGCGTTCCATCAGCTGCGTCACCGGGATGCCGCTCACGGTGGTGTAGGAGATCAGCGGCACCATGGTGTCGCCGTGGCCGCCCAGCACCATCGCCTGGATGTCTTCCACCGAAACGTCCAGCTCCATCGCCAGGAAGGCGCGGTAGCGGGCCGTGTCCAGCACGCCGGCCATGCCGATCACCCGCTCGCGCGGGAAGCCGCTGGCCTTCATGGCCACGTAGCTCATCACGTCCAGCGGGTTGCTGACCATGATGATGATGGCGTCGGGCGACACGCGGGCGATGTTCTCGCTCACCTGGCGCACGATGCCGGCGTTGGTGTTCAGCAGGTCGTCGCGGCTCATCCCCGGCTTCCGCGCGATGCCGGCCGTGACGATGTAGATCCCGGACCCGGCGGACTCCTCGTAGCCGTTGCTGCCGATGATGCGCGAGTCGAAGCCTTCGATGGGGGCGGACTGGAACTGGTCAAGCCCCTTCCCCTGCGGCACGCCCTCGGCGATGTCGATGAGGACGACCTGGCGCGCCAGCTCCTTCTCCGCCACGCGCTGCGCCGCCGTGGCGCCGACGTTCCCCGCCCCGACCACCGTGATCTTGTCCATGTATCCCCGAGCTTTGGATGCGTGGTTTGTGTGGCTCCGCGGCCCTGCCGGAAGCGGGGGCAACATAGACGCGCCCGCACTACGTGTCAACGGAAGACGGGGCCCCGCGCGGGCCCCGTGTTTCACCCGCGCCGCACCTGCCGCAGCGCCTCGTAAAGCGCCACCCCCACGGCGGTTGAGAGGTTGAGGCTGCGCGTCTCCGGGCGCATGGGGATGCGCACCTGGCGGCCGGGTGCGGTGGCGAGCACGTCGTCCGGCAGCCCGCGCGACTCGGGCCCGAACACCAGCATGTCGCCCGGCGCGAACTCCGTCTCCCAGAGCCCCCGCTCCGCCTTGGTGGTGAACATCCACGTCCTGCGCGCCCCGATGCTCGCCTCGAAGTCCGGCCACGCGACGTGCACGTGGTACTCCACGTGCTGCCAGTAGTCCATCAGCGCGCGCTTCGCCCTGGGATGCGTGAACGAAAACCCCAGCTTCCCGATCAGGTGCAGCGGCGCCCCCGTCGCCCCGCACGTCCGCGCGATCGCCCCCGCGTTCCCCGGAATCTCGGGCTCGTACAGCGCGACGGCGATCTGGTTCGGTGTCAGCATGGGCGGTCAGGTTTAGGGGCCAGGAACCCGCCCCGTCGAAGTCCGCATTCCAGGGGCGAATAAATCCGCGGCTGGAAAACGCAAAGACCGACCTCCGCCGTGCCCCGAACTCCTGCGGCGACCGAAGGATCTAGCCGGCGAGGCAAGAGGACGGCCGACGGTCCTCTCGGCACGCGCAGTAGATCCTTCGCTCCGCGCCACAATCCGGAGCACGGCAGAGGACGGTGAGGCGCGTCACTCAGGATGACAGAATTAACGAGACCGCTTCAGCGGTCTTCGCGTGGTTCCAGCCGGGGGATTCATCCCCCGGTGCCGTGGTTCCGACGATGGTCACAACGTCCCACCACCCACCTGCGCCAGCACGGCGAAGTAGTGGCAGACGCTGCCCGCGATCACGAACAGGTGCCAGATGGCGTGCGCGTACGGGATGCGGCGGCTATGATAGAAGACCGTGCCGCCCGTGTACGCCAGCCCGCCCGCCACGATCCACAGCAGCGTCGACGGCGGGAA
>DASVVI010000386.1:0-6238 GCA_036386635.1 Longimicrobium sp. | reverse complement strand
AGCGCCGTACCCGCGCGCGCCCTCTCCAGCTCCGCGCGCCCGTCGCCGGCGAAGCGAGAGAAGGACGCGTCGTGCGGAAAGTAGCCGAAGCCAAAGGTGCGATCCGGACGGAGCACCGTGCACCCGATCGACACGGTGTCGTGGCACCACACGCGCTCCCCGCGAATGCGCAGCCGGAACGCCTCCGTCGCGCTCGCCGCGTGCATCCCGGCGAAGAGCGCCGCCAGGATGAAAGACGGGCCGTCGGGCCGGCGCGACGCCTCGTACAGCGCCGTCACATCCACGTCCGTGGAGACGCTGAAGTGCGGGCAGTCGTAGCCGCGGAAGAGGTGGAAGTGCTCGCGCCGGGCCCAGCGGTCCAGGTCGATGTAGTGCCCCACGGATGCCTCCCGGGTGAAGTGGCTGCTCCAGGGCGTGTCTCTTCGCGAGCCCCGCAGGACGCGCGGGTGCAGGCCCTGCCGCCCCCCGCCGTCCTCTTCACCGGCTTCGGCGAGTCGTCGTTGGACTTCGTGCTCCTCGTCTGGATCCCGGACCCGCTACTGGAGCCCATTGTCACCAGCGACCTCCGCTTCGCCATCGACGCGGCCTTTCGCCAGGAGGAGATCGAGATCCCCTTCCCCAGCGCGACCTGCGCATCCGCGGCGGCTGGCCCGGCGCGTCGGAGTGATTCCGACTCTGGGTTGATCACCGGGTCCAGGTGGCCTTGCGGTGATGCCGGGGTGAGGCCAGGCCTTCGGCTCCGCCATCACGGGCTCGAAGAAGGGTTTGCCGGAGCGCACGCGCTCGCTGGCGGTCGCGGTGGTGTACTCCACCACGTCCAGTTGCCTGCCGATGAGGAACTCCGCCTCGGACAGCCGCGCACCTCCACAGGGGGATCGTCCCGGCCGCACATCCCCGCTGTCTCCGCCTGCACTAGCGCTTGCGGTCCACCCCCGTATATTGACACGGAACAGACCGCGCGCGCGGGACGGGCCCGGCTCATCGTCAGCGGCCTGCCTGTGTTACCGCCGTCCCGAGGACGAGGATCGCCACGATGGCGACGGTGGCGAGCAGGATCAGTGCGAGGTTCACGGGATTTTTGCGGCTCATCTTGATCACGCGTCCAAAGAACCGGAGGTATGGAGCGAACATGCTTCTGTCCCCTTTGAAGTGTCTGAAGGGATAGTCGTGCGCACCAGTGTAGCACGGGGGATGTGCTCCAGTCAACTATGCGCGGTCAACTTGTCTCGTTGGGAATAGAGAAAATGAATCCCGAACGGCCGGTTGAGACTCTGGGAGAGTGCGCCGAAGTGCTTGTGGGACTTACGCTCTCGCGCCGAGCCATCCCGGACGGGAAGGGGTACCCGATCCTTAGCGTCGGCGACGTGGCGCCCGACGGCGAAGTCACCCCGACTGCGTCCCTCCCCACCCGCCCGCTGCAGCTCGTCCCGGGGGACGAGCGCTACCTCGCGAGGGCGGGAGACATCCTCATCAGCGCGCGGGGGACGCAGCTGAAGACCGGCTGGGCGCGCAAGGAGAACCGCGGAGCCGTCGTGAGCTCGACGCTGATCATCGTTCGGGCGAGCCCCACGATCGATGCCTCCATCCTGTTTGCCACACTCATGAGCCAGCATGGCCAGGGGCAGCTCCAGAGCCGGGCCAGGCACTCCACCTCCACCCTCGTGCTGAACGTGCAGGACGTAGCCACCATCGAAATCCCGATCCCGCCGGTGGAAGCGCAACGGCAGATCCGAAAGCTGATCACGCTAGGCGAGTCGCACTACAGGGTGGTGATGCGGGCGGCGTCGCAGCGGCGGGACCTCGCCCATGCGCTCGCCCAGGGGCTGCTGTTCGGTGAGGTCGTGGTGCCGGGCAATTCCGCGGGAACCGATCGATGATCCGGCCGACCACAGTCGAGGAGCTGGTTGACTTCCTCGGGCGCGCGATGGAGATCCTGAGGACGAGTGTGCCTCTCCAGGAGCACACCGATTTCGTCGCATCGCTGCTCGTCCTCAAGGTGCTGAACGACAACTTCGAGGAACACGGGCTTCGTGCCGAATCAGGCTCCGGGACCCCGCCGTTCTACGTGCCGCGGCGCGCTCGCTGGGACGTCCTGAAGGGCGATCCGAATCCGGGAGACGCCATCAATGCGGCGATGACTACGCTGGAGGGGGAAAACGCCGGCCTGGAAGGGATCTTCTGGGGAGTCGATTTCAACCGATTGGAGCCGGGGCTTTCGAAGGAGCTGATCGAGCTCTTTTCCCGGCTCGACCTGCGGGAACAGCGGCTCCTGAGCCCCACCGCTCCGGGCGACGCATTCGAGGTGATGTTCGAGCGAACGGCAGCCCAGGACCGGCGCTCAGGCGAGCTGTCCACCCCTCCGGCACTCGCCGAGCTCATGGTGCGGCTCGCTTCGCCACAGCCGCGCATGGACGTCTGCGATCCGGCATGCGGGTTAGGCGGGTTTCTCACGCGATGCGCGCCCTACGTGGAGGAGTCGGGCGCTCCGTCGCGTGCGGGTGCGGCGCGCGTGTATGGCACCGAAAGGAACCGGACGCTGTGGGCACGCGGCCGTATGAACCTGCTGCTGCACCGATTGCCCCCCGCGCACCTCTCTCTGGGCAACGCCCTCACCGGCACCGAAGGACCCCCGAGACAGTACGATCGCGTGGTCACCCATCCCCCGTTCAGCGCGCGGGGGTGGAGCGATGGCCTCAGCCAGGAGCAGTTGCGGGAGCGGCTCCCTTTCGGCTTCCCGTCACGGAACAGCGGCGACTTCGCGTGGATCCAGCACGCGTACACGTCGATGAAGGTGGGTGGGGCCGCGGTTGTCCTGATGCCTTGGGGGGTGCTCTTCAGGAGGGAAACCGACGGCGAGATCCGCCGCGCGATGCTCAAGTACGGAGTGATCGAGGGCGTGGTATCTCTCCCCGCAAAGCTCCTCTACGCGACCCCTACTCCCACGGTCATCCTGATCATGCGGCGCCACTCCGCATCCGTCACCGATGCTCCGGTGTTCTTTCTCGATGCGACGGCGTACCCTGACCTCAGAGATGCCCAGGGGCTCTCGCCGGCGGCCGTGCGGCATCTCTCGCAGATCTACCACGACAGGGAGGAAATCGCCGGCTGCGCGCGAATGGTGCCGTTCGGCGAAATCGTGCGCCACGACTTCGTGCTCAACCCCGGTCTGTACGTCCAACCGGATTCGGCCACGGCGCCCGTGCACGTGGAGCAGACCCGCGAGCGAATCAGGGTCCTAGAGAAGCGTGGGCGATCCCTGGCGCGCAGGATGGACCGGGTGATCGACGAGATGCAGAGGAACGAGCCGGGAGCCAGCGCGGGCGAGTGAGGGGATAACGTGCCGCATCTGGGCCCCGTGGGGAGACGTGCACGATGCGGGGCTACCCGCGTACTGATCTCTCTCGAGCCTTCAGTGCCGCGGTGCGAAGCGCCGTGGCCCTCGGCGTTGCGCATGGATGCGCCTACTCGCGATTGAAGCGCGGATCTGGGAGAGTTCACTGAATCAGGGTGTGGTATACACGTAGCCCGTTATGCCCTGGCGAGCATAGGAGTTACTGCGACACAGCGTTGTCTGCCTCCTCCGTGCTCATCGTATAGAAGGTGTTTCCCGTAGCCGCCCGGTACAAACGGTAAAGGGGAACCGTCTCCGAAACCTGCGTGGTAGCCACGTAGCCCAATCGCCCTTCACTGGCAGCGCCCTCGCAGTTGGCCACGGTGGAAAGGAAGTGGTCGTGGGTTGCAACGGTTTGGCAGCGATACAGCGGAACGTGGCGGGCCGCCGGGGTCGATGCCAGATAAAAGTAGTTCCTGGCTTCCAGGACATAGCCCGCCTGCCCCCCCTCGTTGGGATCCTGTCCGTACAGGTGGTCGCCCAAGGGCTGGCTGAACAGGCGGTGGATGGCGGTGCGTGCAGCCGTTTCAGAGCTGGCCGGATCGCCGGAGCAGGCTGCAAACGCAAGCCACATCGGCACGAGGGCGAGAAAGTACCTGCATGGACGAGACAGGGTGATCATGAACTTACCTCAGTTTGTGGGAAACTGTCTGATGATGTTCGCTCCGCCGCCAGGTGGCCGCGACGGATGCCCCGGGAGTCGTTGTCCAGCGCCGCTTCGCAACCGGACCTCAAACGGCCAATTGATCCAACGTGTTGCTCCGGAGCAAGTCGGGCGCCCTGTTTCTTTCACCGGGTGGTGAAAGCGCGTATGCATTTGTAGTCAAGGTATTTGACTCATCCAGGTACGTCGCCGGTGCAGTGTGTGCGAGCCCACGACTTGGGGAACGCCTGTCCCATTCGCGCCTTCCCGTGTCCCACCGCAGAAGCTGGATTGACGAGAAGGGCACCCCGGAAGACGAGGTGCCCTTCTTACGTGCAGGTCGAATCCGGACGCCTACGCGGTTCTGGGTGCTGCATCACGATGGCTGCGGAATACGATTGGTCTAAATTCGATTTGTCTGCCGTGGCTATCTCCCGACGCCGGCCTCCGTGTTAGCAGCGGCGACGCCCATCGGCAGGTACACCTCGCTTCCCCGCTCCCTGAACTCCACGGATTTCTCCGCCAGCCCAGCCTCAGCGGCGGCCTGGACGGGGCGTAGCCGCGGACATCCTTGGGTGATCTTCATGGAGCAGAACCTGGGGCCGCACATAGAGCAAAAGTGCGGATCTTGCCGCGCCCAGCGGGGAGCGTCTCGTCTTTATACGCGAGCGCTTTGAAATCGAGTCGAGAGACAACGTTAACTTGTCGCGCCAGCGGAATTCGAACCACGGCTTGGCAGCGGCGTCCCGGCGGCTTCGTCCGCCGAGTTCAGGCGGTGGCGACGATGATGTGGGAGGGGCGCGAAGGTCGAGCGCCGCGCTCAGCGTTGTCCAGACGAGCCTAGCCGCAAGCACACTCAATATGGGCGCGTCGCGGTGCACCAGCGATTCGCCACGCACACCTGCCCGAACACGGTGTGATAAGCGTCATGTAGCTGGACCCCGCACCCACCCGTCATGTGTTCGCTGGGGCGTCGGACGATAGCGGCGCGAGCACCCGCCTCCCGACAAAACAGCCTACTCACCCCGACCGGCTCCTCTGCCAACCCAGTTTTGTCCGCAGAATTGAGAATCAAGGGGAGCGTTGTCCGTCTAATGTCGTGTGAGGCTTGTACGCTTTGCCGAGATACTTCTCCTCCATCGCTCACCTCTCCCCAAATCACGCAAATGCCTGGTCCGATCAAGGTGTTGCTGCTGGCTGCCGACCCTGGAGAAGGCATGGTTCGGCTGCGGATCGACCGCGAGATCCGGCGCGCGCTCGATGCGGCGCGCCGGGGCCGTACGAAGCACGAGTTGGAGATCATCGTCGAGCCCGCCGTCCGCCAGGGCGATGTGGTTGATTTCCTGCTGCGGCACAATCCCCACGTCCTCCACTTTTCCGGCCACGCGCACAGTACCCGGGGGCTCCTCCTGGAAGATGGCAGCTTCCTGGAAGCGGGGGAGCTCGCGGCCCTGCTCCCGTCGTTTCCGGCCGTCCGCCTTATCGTCCTGAATGCTTGCAACACCCTCTCCGTCGCAACTGCGCTGGCGCAAGTGGCGGACTACACGGTGGCGATGGAGTCGGCGATTGAGGATGAGGCGGCGCTCGTTTTTTCCGCGCACTTCTACGCGGCGCTCTCGTACGACCGCTCCATTCCGTTCGCCTTCGACCTGGCGAGCCGAGTAATGGACGCGCTTCAGCGCGCGGGAAACGCGGTCCCGCACCTGCTCGTGCGCCCTGGCGCGATCAGAGGTTCGCTGGCGGGCGAGCCGATCCACCATGCGGGCTCGCCCGCGGACGCACATCATCACCAGAACAATGTGCTCTCAGATGTGAGTGTGTCGGCTGCGGAGGTGATCAACGAAGCGGACGGCGCATCGGCGGCGTCGACTCGCCAGGACAACCGGCTAAATGGCGTGACGGCCGGCTCATCGCTGTCGGTAAAGAACACCATCCGCTGACCCGCAGCTATCCGCCCCTCCGAACTCGCGCGTGTCTCGGCGCACGCATCCGTTCATCCCCTCGCGAGCGAAGGCGTTATGCTGACTGAAACGCAAGAACTGGAGATGATCCGTTCCGTCCTGGTAGAAACCCTTCCCGAGGATAGCCGGCGCGTGGGCCGGACGAACCTGAACGACATTGTCCGGCGCCGCGGAGACATCCGGATTGTACCCATGCCCGGCATCCCCAAGCTGGACTGGACGGTTTCTCTTACAGTTTTGGCG
>DASVVI010000385.1:0-2426 GCA_036386635.1 Longimicrobium sp. | reverse complement strand
CTTCGTGTGTCAGGAAAAACGCATCACACAGAGATACAGAGGGACCGGAAAGGCCACAGAGCACCCTCTCCGTTGCCTCTGTGGCTCTGTGTGAGGCCATCTGTTCACTGCGGTGTCGTGATCTTTCCGACACGAGTGTCGAACCGCGCCTGACGCGAGACCGGCTCGATGGGCGCAACTTCAGGGAGCACGCCATCGAAGATGCACGAGGCTCGCACCCGCCGAGCCATCGCGTGGCCTGGAAGCCGAGACGAACCGATGATCTCCAACATCCTTCCCGCGACGAACGCCGCCAAGCCGTCCGCACGCGTATGGCCCGGGCGGCTTCTCCTGCGCCTTCCGCTGTTCTACAAGATCCTGGTGGCGGAGGTGTTCGTGGTGCTGGTCGCGTCCGGGGTAAGCGCGCGGCTGGCGATCCACCTGTTCGGCACCGCGGCTTCAGGGGCCGTGTATCCGCTCCTCGCGCTGAGCATGGTGGTGTCGCTGGCCACCATCGTCCCGGTGCAGGCGGCGGTTCTCCGGCTGGCGCTGGCCCCGGTGGACGAGCTGGAGTACGCGGCCGAGCGGGTGGAGAGGGGCGAGCCGGGTGCGCGGGCCTTCCTGTCGCCGCTCGCCGACCCGCGCCTGGAGCGGCTCACGCGCGTGTTCAACCGCCTGCTGGAGAGGATGGAGGCGGACCGGCGCCGGCTTCGCGAGATCGCCGAGCGCGCCTTCCGCGCGCAGGAGGCGGAGCGTACCCGCCTCGCCAGGGAGCTGCAGGAGGAGACCGCGCAGACGCTCTCCGCCGTCCTGATCGGCCTGCGCATCGTGCGGCAGACGGCGGACGACGCGCGCCGCGCCGATGCCAGCGACGGGTTGCGCCGCGACGTCGCGGCGGTGACGGAGCGGGTCCGCCAGTTCGCGAGCGGCCTGTACACGCCCACGCTCGCGGACCTGGGTGTGGTGGCGGCGCTGGAGGGATATGCGCGCGCCCTCTCGGAGAGCTCGGGGATACGGATCGGGATCGAGGCCGAGGACGTCAGGGGCGTCCTCGCTCCCGCGGGTGAGCTGGCGCTCTACCGGATCGTGCAGGAGGCCCTCTGCAACGCGGCGCACCACTCCGGCGCGTCGTGCGTCCGCGTGCGCGTGACGCACGGGCAGGCCGCCATCGAGACGACGGTGGAGGACGACGGCAACGGCTTCAGCGTGGCGCCCACAGAATCGGAGAAGCTGTGCCTGGGGCTGTTCGGGATGCGCGAGCGCGCGGGGTACGCCGGCGGGTCGCTGCGGATCGAGAGCACGCCCGGGGAAGGAACCCGCGTGATCGTCCGCATTCCCGCGGTGGAGCGGCCGATGCTCGACGAATGCGTTTCAGGGGTCACCCGGAGAGCCTCATGATCGCGCGCGTAGAGCCACACCGCGAGGATGGGGCGTTCGCGGTACGCGAGCGCGTGCGATGGAGCGACGTGGACGCGGCGGGCATCGTCTGCTACGGCTCGTTCCTGCGCTTCTTCGAGCTCGCCGAGTCGGAGATGTTCCGCGCCGCGGGGCTTCCATCCACGTGGGTGGAGCGTGCGGGGGTATGGCTCGTCCGCCGCCGCGTGGAGTGCGACTTCCTGCGCCCCGCTCGCCTGGACGACGAGCTGGAGGCGCGGGTCGCGGTCGAAGCGATGGGCCGCACCTCCCTTTCCCTCGATTTCGAGATCCGTGAAGCCGCCGGGAACGAGGTATCCGTCCGCAGCCGCTACACGCTCGTGGCGGTGGACCGCGGAACTCTGCGCCCCGTGTCACTGCCCGACGAGGTGCGCGCGGCGCTGCGGCCTTTCCGGCGGATTCCAGCCTGTACGACGCCGACCCGCGCTCTCCACGCTGAGCGCGTGTGACGCACGCCATCCGGAGGTCCCGTGTACACGCTGGTTCGCCGCTTCATCAAAACGGGCATCGGGTTTCTCGCCGCGGGCATCGCTCTGGGCATGGTGATGCTCGTGCGCCGGGAGCTGTTCGGCATCTGGCCGAACCCGTACCTCGTATCCGCCCACGCGCACGCGGTGCTCGTGGGGTTCATGCTGTTCCTGATCCTCGGTGTGGGGCTCTGGCTCTTCCCACGCGCCGAGCGCGGAGACACGCGCTACCGCCCGGAGCGGATCGAGGCGGCGTACTGGATCCTGCTGGCCTCCACGGGCGCCCGCTTCCTCGCCGAGGCGCTGCGGAGCGGAGGGTCCGCCCGGTGGCTCGCCTGGACCGTGGTGATGGGCGGCGCGGGGCAGGCGGCTGGGTTGTTCATCTACTTTTGGACGATGTGGACGCGCATCCGGCCGGTGGGAAGCCATATCCGCGAGGCGAAGGGGGAGCGGTTTTGATGGGGAAGTGCCTAGTGCCTAGTGCCTAGTGCCTAGTGCTAAGTGCTAGGTGCTAAGTGCTTTAGAGTCGTCTCACTTGGCACTTAG
>DASVVI010000384.1:0-3523 GCA_036386635.1 Longimicrobium sp. | reverse complement strand
CATTCCCCATTCCCCATTCCCCATTCCCCAGCAGTTCCATCCACCCGTAAACCAAGCCGAGTCCCATGTCCGCCGATCCCTCACGCCCGCTCGTCCTCGTCACCGGTGCCAGCGGATTGCTGGGGCGCTCGCTCGTGGGGCGCGAGGCCGCGGGCGGGTACGTCGTGCGCGGCACCGGCCGCAGCGCCACGGGTCCGGGCGACGAGTGGACGCGCTGCAACCTGGCCAGCGGCGAGGGGGTGGACGCGGCGGTCAAGGACGTCCACACCATCATCCACGCGGCCAGCAGTCCCAAGGGCGACACGGAGCGCACGGACGTGCAGGGGACGATGCGCCTCCTGGAGGCCGCGCGGCGCGCCGGGGTGCGGCACGTGGTGTACGTCTCCATCGTCGGGATCGACCGCGTCCCGTTCGCCTACTACCGCCACAAGCTCGCGGCCGAGCGCGAGATGCAGGCCGGGCGCGTGCCGTGGACGATCCTGCGCGGCACCCAGTTCCACGACTTCATCGACACCATGTTCGCGGGGATGATGAAGCTGCCGGTAGGCTTCGTTCCCGGCGACTTCCAGAGCCAGCCGGTGCACGTGGACGAGTTCGCGGACGCGCTGTGGGAGTGCGTGGCCGCCGGACCCATGAAGCGCGCGCCCGACGTGGCGGGGCCCCAGGTCCTGCGCTTCGGCGCGATGATGCGCGCATGGAAGGCCGCCCGCGGCATCCGCAAGCCGGTGATCCACCTCCCGCTCCCCGGCGGAATGGCCGCCGCCCTGCGCCGCGGCGACGGCACCGCGCCGGAGCATGCAGTGGGGCGGATGACGTGGGAAGAGTGGCTTCGGGAAAGATACGGCACGGCCCTTCCGTAACAGAATGTTACAGTTTCGTGAACCGACCGGCGGACCGGGTGTACGGGATCGTCCGCTCTACGAAGCTGGACCTCCTGGAGGCCGATGCGAGCTGTGACGAGCCGGTGGAAGCAGGCGGGGATCGCGACCCTGTGGATGGTGCTCTCGGGAGCGGCCGCGCACCCCGCGGGCACGCGCGGTGAGCAGACCCCGGTGCGCGTGTCGATCGATCCGCGCGAGGGCACGGGCACGACCGTGTGCCTGGAAACCGGGCCCGCGGTGAAGGGGCGCAAGCGCGCGTCCGTGTCGCACGGCGGCGGAAACGCGGTGCTCTCCGCAGGCCCGGAGAGCCCCGGTCCGCACTGCGTGGAGCTCGCTGAGCCCCAGGGCACGGTGGCGGTGAGCCTCCAGTACTCGCGGCTCTGGGTGATCCCCTCCACGCTGACCGAGTACAGCTACCCGGCCGCGCAGGTGCGCGGGAAGCGGCTCACCTACATCTGGGTGCGCGACTGAGCGAGGCCCTCCCCGCCGGCGAGCTGCCCCGCCTGCGCGAGCGGATCCTGGCCTGGTACGATGCCCACCGCCGCGACCTCCCCTGGCGCACCCCGCCCGGCGAAACCCCCGATCCGTACCGCGTGTGGCTCTCGGAGGTGATGCTCCAGCAGACGCGCGTGGAGACGGTGAAGCCGTACTTCGCCCGCTGGCTGGACCGCTTTCCGACCCTCCAATCGCTCGCCGAAGCTCCCCTGGACGACGTCCTCAAGGCGTGGGAGGGGCTCGGATACTATTCGCGCGCCCGCAACTTCCACCGCGCCGTGCGCGAGGTGGCGGAGCTGCACGCCGGCCGCGTCCCTGACGATCCGGCCGCCTTTCGCGCGCTCCCCGGCGTGGGGCGGTACACGGCGGGCGCGGTGATGTCGATCGCGTTCGGCCGCGGCGAGGCGCTGGTGGACGGCAACGTGCGCCGCGTCTTCGCCCGCTGGACCGACGACCCCGCCCCCGCCGACCCGGCCCTCTGGTCGCTCGCCGAGGCCCTCGCCCCCGGCTCCCGCCCCGGCGACGTGAACCAGGCGGTGATGGAGCTGGGCGCCACCATCTGCGTTCCGCGCGCGCCGCTCTGCGGCGATTGCCCGGTGCGCGAGCACTGCCGCGCCTTCCACCACGGCACCCAGGCCGAGCGCCCCGCCCCCAAGAAGGCGAAGCCCACGCCGCACGAAGACACCGCCGTCGCCGTCGTCCAGCACGAGGGCCGCACCCTCCTCGTCCGCCGCCCCGTGGATGCACGGCTGGGCGGGATGTGGGCCTTCCCCGCCGCCGTCCGCCGCCGGGGTGAGAGCGTCACCGCCGCCGCCGAGCGCGCGGTGCGGGAGGGGCTGGCGCTGGAAGTGCGCGCCGGACCCGCCATCGGGACGGTGAAGCATGCCTTCACCCACGTCCGCGCCAGCTACCACGCCGTCCGCTGCACCCTCCTCTCCGGCGACCCGCGCCCCCTGCACTACGACGCCTGGGCCTGGGCCACGCCCACTGAGCTCTCCGCCTACGCCCTCCCCGTCGCCCAGCGCCGCATCGCCGCGCTGGCCGCGGAGCCATCGCTGTTCAGCGCGGGCTAAGCCCTCTCTGCCTTCGCGGGCACTGCGGCGCTCCAGTTTGTCCGACGTTGCAGTTTTTGATTTCCGTTTACATTATTCAAAGTTAACGCGTTATTTTTGGATAAGCCGGTCCGGTATCCAAAGATGACGGTGGTGCCCCGAATCGACGAATTTAACCAAGCTTCAGACGGAACCCATGAGCAGAGCAGGAAGGTGGGTCCAGCAGCAGGCGGGTCCCGAGGGGTATTCGGCTTTCATCCCGGCACCGCTCCCCCCCGATCCTCCGCTGGAGTTTACGCCGGAGCTGACCCGTATCCACGAGGAAGCAGTTCACGCTGTCGGTCAGCTTGAAGGGGTCTCGCGAACGATGGACCCGGACCGGCTCCTGTACATGTACGTACGCAAGGAGGCGGTGCTCTCCAGCCAGATCGAAGGAACGCAGTCCACCCTTTCCGATCTGCTGGAGTACGAGAACGCCGCCGCGCCGGGGACGCCGTTGGGGGACGTGCAGGAGGTCTCACGCTACGTAGCGGCGCTTTACCACGGCCTTCACCGCATCAGATCCGGCGAGCTGCCGTTGAGCCTGCGGCTGATCCGCGAGATGCACGGCGTTCTGATGCAGGAGGGGCGGGGAAGCGCGCAAAATCCCGGGGAGTTCCGGCGCACGCAGAACTGGATCGGTGGGATGCGCCCCGGCAACGCCCGCTTCGTGCCGCCGCCGCCTCACGAGATGCAGGCGGCTCTCGGCAACATGGAGCGGTTTCTCCACGACGAGTACGGCCGCACCGCTCCAATCCTGAAGGCAGGCCTCGCACACGCCCAGTTCGAAACGATTCACCCGTTCCTCGACGGGAATGGGCGAATCGGAAGGCTGCTAATCAGCCTCGTCTTCATGACGGAACGCCTGCTGACCCAACCTTTCTTCTACTTCAGCTTGTACCTGAAGGAGAACCGGGCCGACTACTACGATGCGCTACAACGGGTACGCACCCACGCCGACTGGGAGGGCTGGCTTCGTTTCTACCTTGTGGGTGTGGAGGCCGTTGCTCGGCAGTCAGCAGACACTTCGCTGGCGCTACGCAGGCTTTTCGAGGA